>NZ_JACJEV010000033.1:0-43645 GCF_014164235.1 Pseudoalteromonas sp. SG44-17
CAGATGATTGCTTTATATTGTTAAAGAACGTTGCGGTTAAAGTTAAACTTTATCTCGCTAGGGCTGCGCATATTACGCTTTCCTATTTTTTTGTCAACACTTAATTTTAAACTTTCTTAAAAATCCAAACTCAAGTTTTACTCGACTAACTGATTAACTCTTGCCTCGCTAAGCGTTGCTGTCTGCCGTCTCAGTGGGGTCGCATTATAGGGAGATCCAAAAACAGATCAACCTTTTTTTGAAGAAAACTTAAAATAAAACACTGTTCGCTGAGTATTTAAGCTAAACGCTCAAAAACAACACTAAACTAGACTGTTTTTAACTATATAAGTGTAAGTTAAATGAAGAAACCCAGATTCAATCTTTAATCGAAAAAACGATCCACTACTGAAATGATCAATATTTTGATCAAATGACCTAAGTTTATAATCTTTACCTATGTATATTGTTAATAACTTATGAGGGTCAAACACTGACAGTCGCAGTTATCACGCATTTAAATCATAGATAAAAGTAGACTCTATAGATTTATACAGCTACATATTCAGTAGCAAGATAACTTTCAAAGCTATAAATGTTATTACCGACCATGAAATTTAAATTAACAAGCTAGTTGAATAACAAATGGTTATTAAGGGAAGTAGATTCTAGTGACGCTTAGTGGCTTACAAAGATGTTGGTTTGATAATGGTATAGTTGAGATCTTGCACTATATACAGGGATACTGATAGCGATATTATTTTTTGCCAAATTTTAGATATTAAAAAGCCGAGCTTATGCTCGGCTTTTTGGTGTCTTTAAGACTTACTCAGCAGACTGCGCGTCTTCTTGAACTTCTTCGTTCGCAGATGTGCGACCTACTAGTTCAATATAAGCCATTGGTGCATTGTCACCAGCACGGAAGCCACACTTAATAATACGAGTGTAACCACCTGGACGGTCTGTATTGCGAGGACCGATTTCACTGAACAACTTACCAACTACTTCTTTATCACGCGTGCGAGCAAACGCTAAACGGCGATTTGCTACACTGTCAGTCTTAGCCAGTGTGATTAAAGGTTCAATTACACGACGTAACTCTTTCGCTTTTGGCAAAGTAGTTTTGATGATTTCATGTTTCACCAAAGAACCTGCCATATTGCTGAACATCGCTTTACGATGGCTGCTGTTACGGTTTAATTGACGACCACTCTTACGATGGCGCATGACCCTATCCTTCTAACTAAACTAATATAGTGATTTAGATTATTCAGCTAGGCTTGCAGGTGGCCAATTTTCTAGGCGCATACCTAGAGATAGACCACGTGAAGCTAGCACGTCTTTAATTTCAGTCAGAGACTTCTTGCCTAAGTTAGGCGTTTTAAGAAGCTCGACTTCTGTGCGCTGAACTAAATCACCGATATATTGAATTTGCTCGGCTTTCAAACAGTTTGCTGAACGCACTGTTAGTTCAAGATCATCAACTGGACGAAGTAGAATAGGATCGAATTCTGGCTTCTCTTCTTTCTCTTCTGGCTCAGTAACATCACGTAAGTCTACGAATGCTTCTAGCTGCTCAGCTAAGATAGTCGACGCACGGCGGATCGCTTCTTCTGGATCTATAGTGCCGTTTGTTTCCATATCAATGATTAACTTGTCTAAGTCTGTACGTTGTTCAACACGTGCTGATTCAACCGAGTACGCAATACGTTCAACTGGGCTAAATGATGCATCAAGCAACAATCTACCAATTGGACGCTCATCGTCATCAGAGGATAAACGGCTAGATGCCGGCACATACCCACGACCACGTTCAACACGAATTCGCATGCTGATCGCACTATTATCTGCCGTTAAATGACAAATAATATGATCTGGGTTGGCAATGGTTACATCGCCGTCGTGCTGAATATCAGCCGCAGTCACAGGGCCTACACCAGACTTAGTCAGGGTAAGAAAAACTTCATCTTTACCTTCCAAAGTAACTGCTAGACCTTTAAGATTTAACAGAATTTCAATGATGTCTTCTTGTACGCCTTCTTTCGCGCTGTATTCGTGCAACACACCGTCGATTTCAACTTCGGTTACTGCACATCCTGGCATTGACGAAAGAAGTATACGGCGTAAGGCATTCCCAAGAGTATGACCGAAGCCACGCTCTAATGGCTCTAAAACTACTTTAGAACGAGTTGGGTTAATAGCGTCGATATCGACTAACCTTGGTTTTAGAAATTCTGTAACAGAACCCTGCATTTTATCCTCTCTTAACTCTTAACTTTACTTAGAGTAAAGTTCGACGATTAGTTGTTCATTGATGTCCGCAGACAGGTCTGAACGCTCTGGTAGGCGTTTGAAATTACCTTCCATTTTCTTACCGTCAACTTCAACCCAAGTCGGTTTTTCACGTTGCTCGGCTAGTTCTAGAGCAGCGATGATACGAGCTTGTGTCTTAGACTTTTCACGGATAACTACTACATCTTCTGGAGTAATTACGAATGAAGGAATGTTCACTACACGACCATTAACTAAAACCGCTTTGTGGCTTACTAACTGACGTGCTTCAGCACGTGTGCTTGCAAAACCCATGCGGTATACAACATTGTCTAAACGTTGCTCTAAAAGCTGTAACAAGTTTTCACCTGTGTTGCCCTTAAGGCGAGCAGCTTCTTTGTAGTAGTTACGGAATTGCTTTTCTAATACACCGTAGATACGACGTACTTTTTGCTTTTCACGTAATTGTAAACCGTAATCAGATAAGCGACCTTTACGAGCGCCGTGCTGACCAGGTGCAGTCTCAAGTTTACACTTAGAGTCGATAGCTCTTACGCCGCTCTTAAGGAACAGGTCAGTACCTTCACGACGACTCAGCTTGAGCTTAGGGCCCAAATATCTTGCCATGTTATTTCTCCTAACCTATTGTTAAACGCGACGTTTCTTCGGTGGACGACAACCATTGTGTGGTATTGGCGTCACGTCAGTAATGTTGGTGATACGGTAACCAGCAGCATTCAAAGCACGTACAGCAGATTCACGACCTGGACCTGGACCTTTGATGAAAACTTCTAGATTTTTTAAACCGTATTCTTGAGCAGCAGTACCTGCACGCTCTGCAGCAACCTGAGCAGCGAATGGTGTAGATTTACGTGAACCACGGAAACCTGAACCACCGGCAGTAGCCCATGATAGTGCATTACCTTGACGGTCGGTAATTGTAACAATAGTGTTGTTGAAAGAAGCATGAACATGAGCCATACCATCAGCAACTTGCTTTTTAACCTTTTTACGACGAATTGGTGTCTTAGCCATAATACTATCCCCTTATCGCTTAATAGGCTTACGAGGACCCTTACGGGTACGCGCGTTAGTCTTTGTTCTTTGACCACGTAGTGGTAAAGAGCGACGGTGACGTAGGCCACGGTAACAACCAAGGTCCATAAGGCGCTTGATATTCAAAGTAACTTCACGACGAAGATCACCTTCTACAGTGTACTTGCCAACTGCTTCACGCAATACGTCAAGTGTTTCGTCTGAAAGTTCACCGATTTTTGTGGTTTCGGCGATACCAGTCGCTACTAAGATAGCCTTAGAGCGAGTCTTACCTATGCCATAAATAGCTGTTAAACCAATAACTGCATGTTTATGATCAGGGACGTTAATGCCAGCGATACGGGCCACTAACACATCTCCTATATTTGAATTCGGTTATCATCTGTTTGAAGAGCCCGTAAGGATACTCAAACGAAGACCAAATCACAACTGAAAACACAGGCCGAGAAACCTCAGCCTGCACGACTTATAAATTAACCTTGCCTTTGCTTATGCTTAGGCTCACTGCAAATTACACGTACAACACCGGCACGTTTAATAACTTTACAGTTACGGCATATTTTCTTAACGGAAGCACGTACTTTCATTGCTCAACTCCGTAAACTGACCTTATCGACCGTAGCCTTTAAGGTTCGCTTTTTTCAGCACAGAATCATATTGATGAGACATCATATGAGTCTGTACTTGTGCCATAAAGTCCATGATCACAACAACGATAATCAAAATTGATGTACCGCCGAAGTAGAATGGCGTTTGCCATGCCATGGTCATGAATTCGGGCACCAGACAGATAAAGGTTATATACAAAGCACCTGCCAATGTCAGGCGTGTCATCACTTTATCAATGTATTTCGATGTCTGCTCGCCTGGACGAATACCTGGGATAAATGCGCCAGATTTTTTCAGGTTATCTGCTGTTTCACGTGGGTTAAAAACCAACGCTGTGTAGAAAAAGCAGAAGAAGATAATAGCCGCAGCTAAAACTATTGCATACAAAGGCTGACCTGGAGTCAACGTTGTAGCAATCGCTTGTAGCACATCAGCGACAGGACCTTCACCCTGGCCGAACCAGCTGGCAATAGTACCAGGGAACAGAATTATACTGCTAGCAAAGATTGGTGGAATAACACCCGCCATGTTTACTTTTAGTGGTAAATGCGTGCTTTGGGCAGCAAATACTTGACGACCTTGTTGGCGCTTTGCGTAGTTAACGACGATACGACGTTGTCCACGTTCAAAGAACACTACAAGATAAGTAACAGCGAATACGATTACCGCAATCAATAACAGTGCTAAAACATGTAAATCACCTTGGCGCGCCATTTCGGCTGTCGAACCAATAGCAGACGGCAGGTTAGCTACAATACCAACAAATATTAGAACTGAGATACCGTTACCGATACCACGTTCAGTTATTTGCTCGCCCAACCACATCAGGAACATAGTACCAGTTACTAAACTCACCACTGCGGTGAAGTAGAAACCGAGACCTGGGTTAACAACTAACCCGTCCATCATACCCGGTAAGCTTGTGGCAATACCGATCGATTGGATAGTAGCAAGCAAGAGCGTGCCGTAGCGTGTGTACTGGCTAATTTTCTTACGACCTTGTTCACCTTCTTTCTTAAGCTCTATAAACGGAGGATACATATGCGTTAATAGTTGCGTAATAATTGAAGCTGTGATGTAAGGCATTATACCCAGTGCTAACACCGAAGCGCGCTCAAGCGCACCACCGCTGAACATGTTGAACATTTCAACAATGGTGCCCTTTTGTTGCTCGAAGAAATCGGCAAGTACAGCGGCGTCAATCCCAGGGATTGGCACAAATGAACCTAGACGGTAAATAATGATAGCGCCCAATACGAATAGTAATCGACGTTTCAATTCCGAAAGCCCACTTTGTGCACTTTGTGTATCTTGACCTGGTTTAGCCATTAGTACTTCCTTAGTCTTCTACCTTGCCTCCGGCGGCTTCGATAGCTTCGCGAGCACCTTTAGAGGCTTTAAGGCCTTTAACGGTAACAGCGCGTGAAACTTCGCCAGATTTAACAACTTTAACGAACAGAACGTTCTTTTTAACTAGACCAGCTGCCTGTAGCGTACCTAGGTCTACCACATCGCCTTCAACTTTAGCGATCTCGTATAGGTTTATTTCTGCAGATACTAAAGATTTGCGAGAAGTGAAACCAAACTTAGGTAGACGACGTTGCATAGGCATTTGACCGCCTTCAAAACCAACGCGTACTTTACCGCCAGAACGTGACTTTTGACCTTTGTGACCACGGCCACCAGTCTTACCTAGACCAGAACCGATACCACGACCAACACGTTTACCAGCAGATTTAGAACCTGCAGCAGGAGAAAGTGTATTCAAATGCATTCGAATTACCCCTCAACCTTAACCATGTATGAAACTTGGTTGATCATACCACGTACACATGCTGTGTCTTCTAACTCAACAGTGTGATTGATACGACGTAAACCAAGACCGCGTAATGTAGCTTTATGTTTCGGTAAACGACCGATAGAGCTCTTTACTTGTGTTACTTTTACAGTTTTATTAGCCATGGTTTACCCCAGAATCTCGTCTACTCGAAGACCACGTTTTGCAGCGATCGACTGAGGAGAATTCATATTCTCAAGAGCTGAGATCGTTGCACGTACAACGTTGATCGGGTTAGTAGAACCGTAACATTTAGAAAGTACGTTCTGCACACCAGTAACTTCTAGTACTGCACGCATAGCACCACCTGCGATGATACCAGTACCTTCAGATGCTGGTTTCATAAACACAAGAGAGCCAGCATGACGTCCTTTAACAGGATGCTGTAATGTGTTGCCATTTAGGTCTACGTTGATCATGTTACGACGTGCTTTTTCCATTGCTTTTTGAATAGCAGCTGGAACTTCACGTGCTTTACCATAACCGAAACCTACTTTACCTGCGCCGTCACCAACTACAGTTAGTGCAGTGAAGCTAAAGATACGACCACCTTTAACTACTTTAGACACACGGTTCACCGCGATTAGCTTTTCAGCTAGATCAGGCTGTTGTTGCTTTGCTTCTACGTTAGCCATTGTCTACTCCTAGAATTGCAAACCGGCTTCACGCGCAGCATCTGCTAGCGCCTTCACACGGCCGTGATATTTAAAGCCACTGCGATCAAAAGCAATCTTTTCGATGCCTTTGTCAGCCGCACGTTCAGCAACCGCTTTACCAACTGCTTGCGCAGCTGCAACGTTGCCTGTGCCTTTAACTGTTTCGCTAATAGCTTTCTCAACAGTAGAAGCAGCAGCCAGTACATTACCCTCAGCGTTTACAACTTGAGCGTAAATGTGACGTGGCGTGCGGTGGATAACAAGACGCGTTGTGCCTTGTTCAATATAATTTCTACGAGTGCGTTTAGCACGACGTAGACGAGCTGTTTTTTTATCCATCGTCTTACCTTACTTCTTCTTAGCCTCTTTACGGCGTACATTCTCATCTGAATAACGAACACCTTTACCTTTATAAGGCTCAGGTTTACGGTATGCACGAATGTTAGCAGCTGTTTGACCAACTAACTGCTTATCTACGCCCTTAACTAGAACTTCTGTTTGGCTTGGAGTTTCAATCGTAATTCCTTCAGGAACTGCGAAATTAACTGGGTGTGAGAAACCAAGAGTTAAATCTAATGTTTTACCCTTAGCTGCAGCACGGTAACCAACGCCTACTAACTGAAGTTTCTTCTCGTAACCTTCATGCGTACCAACAATCATATTGTTGATTAGAGCGCGAGCAGTACCTGCTTGTGCCCATGCATTGGCTACGCCTTCACGAGGTAAAGTTGTAATAACGTTGTCGTTAAGTTGTACTTCAACTGCAGAGTTGATAGTACGCGTTAATTCGCCGTTTTTGCCTTTAACTGTGATGTCCTGGCCTTTTAATGTAACTTCTACACCGGCAGGAACATTAATTGGTGCCTTTGCTATGCGAGACATAGTTCCCCTCCGATTAAGCTACAAAACCAATGATTTCACCACCAACACCAGCACTACGTGCGGCGCGGTCTGTCATTAGGCCTTTAGAAGTTGATACGATAGCGATACCTAGACCACCCATTACCTTTGGTAATTCGTCACGTCTCTTATAGATACGTAAACCAGGGCGGCTAACACGCTGGATATTTTCAATAACAGCTTTGCCTTCGAAGTATTTCAACTCGATAGAAAGCTCAGGTTTAACATCACCGCTGATTGTGAAATCAACGATATAACCTTCATCTTTTAATACTTTAGCTAATGCTACTTTCAGCTTTGAATTAGGCATCGTTACAGATACTTTTTTCGCTGACTGACCGTTACGAATTCGTGTAAACAAATCCGCGATAGGATCTTGCAAGCTCATAGTCTTACTCCCGTGATTCTATTACCAGCTAGCCTTTTTAAGGCCAGGAATTTCACCGCGCATAGCTGCTTCGCGAACTTTAATACGGCTCATGCCGAATTTGCGAAGGTAACCATGTGGGCGGCCCGTAATGTTACAACGATTACGTTGACGTGCAGGGCTAGAATCACGTGGTAAAGCTTGTAGCTTAAGTACCGCGTCCCAACGATCATCGTCAGATGTTTTCACATCACTGATGATAGCTTTTAGTGCTGCGCGCTTTTCAGCGAACTGAGCAACTAATTTCGTGCGCTTTGCTTCGCGCGCTTTCATAGAATTCTTTGCCATAACCCTACCCTTATTTCTTGAATGGGAAGTTAAACGCTTCTAACAACGCACGGCCTTCCTCATCTGTTTTCGCAGATGTAGTGATTGTGATATCCATACCGCGTACGCGGTCTACTTTATCATAATCAATTTCTGGGAAGATGATTTGTTCACGTACGCCCATGCTGTAGTTACCACGTCCATCAAAAGACTTAGCACTTACACCACGGAAGTCACGGATACGTGGGATAGCGATTGAAACCAAACGCTCAAAAAAGTCCCACATACGCTCGCCGCGTAGGGTTACTTTACAACCAATTGGGTAGCCTTCACGTACTTTAAAGCCAGCAACAGATTTGCGTGCTTTAGTAATGAGTGGCTTCTGACCAGCGATTGCTTCTAGATCCGCAACAGCGTTGTCTAGAATTTTCTTGTCAGCTAGGGCTTCGCCCACGCCCATATTCAATGTGATCTTTTCGATCTGAGGGACTTGCATGACAGAGCTGAAACCAAACTTCTCTTGAAGTTCAGCAACTACTTTGTCTTTATATACTTCATGCAGTTTCGCCATCATTCTACTCCAACTATTAGATAGTTTTACCAGTAGATTTAAAGATACGTAATTTCTTACCATCTTCAATCTTGAAACCTACACGATCTGCTTTACTCGTTTCCGAGTTGAAGATCGCAACGTTTGATACGTCAATAGACGCTTCTTTCTCAACAATACCACCTGGCTGGTTCAATTGTGGAACCGGCTTTTGGTGCTTCTTGATTAAGTTAATGCCTTCGACAAATACTCGACCAGACTCGGTAACAACTGAAAGCACTTTGCCGCGCTTACCTTTGTCTTTACCTGCTAGAACGATTACTTCGTCATCACGACGGATTTTTGCTGCCATGATTGACTCCTTACAGTACTTCTGGGGCTAGTGAAACGATTTTCATGAACTTATCATTACGAAGTTCGCGAGTCACAGGGCCGAAAATACGTGTACCAATTGGCTGCAAGTTATCATTTAAGATAACAGCCGCATTGCTGTCAAAACGGATCAAAGAACCATCTGGACGACGAACGCCTTTCTTAGTACGCACAACTACCGCGTTTTTAACATCACCTTTCTTCACTTTACCGCGAGGAATCGCTTCTTTAACAGAAACTTTAATGATGTCACCAATCGCTGCATAACGACGGTGCGAACCGCCTAAGACTTTAATACACTGCACTTTGCGAGCGCCGCTGTTATCAGCAACTTCCAGCTGAGTTTGCATTTGGATCATGTTAATGACCTCCGGTGTAGTTATTACAACTGTCTTAAATTTGTTTAAAATCAAGACATTTAGGTTAAAAACCACTCAAAAAACAATCTAGTTGTCTCCCAAGGGCGGGCAATTGTATCAGCATTGCGGGGGTAGTGGTAGGTTATTTTTTAATTAATTTAGAATAACGAGGATGGTTGTTTTGTCGATGAAACATATTTTGCTATTTTAGCATTGATTATAAAACAATCAGGGCAATTTTATGCCCTGATTGTTTTATCACCGAATAAAATCGGCATTATTTGCCAAACAAACCTTTTAACTTATCTTTAATTTTATCTTTCGCTTTTTCTTTTACTTCATCTTCTGCCGCTTTGCTTACATCTAAGCTGATGCCAACATCATGAAATGGTCCTTTGATTCGCACTGGAATTTTAAAGCCGGTACTGTCATCTTGGGTACCCTGTCCTTCGAGAGAATCGACTATGCCTGTCACTAAGCGGTAGTTAACTGTCGTTGCTGGTAGATTAACATCCCCTTCACCACTAATACGTACTAATGGACTTAACAAACTCAGATCTGTGTTTTTACCTACGCCATTGGTAAAGTTAAAGCTACCCGTTAGCGCAGAGAAGTCGGTTTGCTGGGAATTATCAAAGCCAGTATCTAGTCCTTGTGATATTGCACCAAAGTTACCCTTAATTAGCTCTTTGCCTTTGCGAACCATTTCAGCAATGTTGGCGCCTTTTACTGCACCATCGGCAAATTCAAATGCTAGTTTACCCTGTAGGGCACTCATAAAGTCTTTTTGGCTCTGACCTGATGTTGCTAAGTCCCAATTGAGTGAGCCTTTGCCCATTAGCTTATCGAAGCCAGCGGCATCTGTTAGCAATGGTTGTGCATCTATTTTATCTAACGAGAAGTTGGTGCTGATTTTGTAAGGAGCTTGTTTCGCATTAACCGTTACTGTGCCTTTACCATTACCTTCGTAGGCGGCAAACTTATCTAGGCTGATCTTTGCTACGCCTTTGTTAAGGTTTACAGTGAATTGATTAGCACCAAGTTTGATTTCATTTGCTTTTAAGCCACTTGAACGGATCACCACATTCGCATCTAAGGCATTTAAGCCACTTAAATCCATTTTTGTGTCATCCCATACAATTGGTTTGGCTGGCTCGTCACTTTTAGGTTCTGGTTTATCTGCTGGCGCTACCACCTCAGGTAAGTAAGGATTTAAGTCCAGCATACCTAAATCGATGTCAGCATTAACGGCTAAACGCTTACCTAAATTAAGCTCGCTTTTTCCTTTGATCTCTAATGCATCAAGAGTGGCGACTAATTCAGCTAGGTTGAACTTATCACCTTGCATACGCATTTTGCCGCTAACACTAAATGCATTAAAGGCGCTTTCTTTAGCGTTCAGCTCGACTCCCTGCCATTTAGCAATGTCTTTTACTGAATCACCACTGAGCGCTAATTGACCTTGAATATCTTTACCTTGACCGGCTATTAAGCCTTTAAACTCAACATCAACCAACTTTGAAGTGACATCAGTTGTCACATTAAATGTATCACCTTCTATTGCTTTAGCTGGGTTATCAACTGTTACATCAAGCTCAAAGCGCTCTTGCATATAAGTGATCCCACCTTTGACTTCGAGTGATTTATGCAGTGAAGGCAGTAAAATAGCTAATTCTAAATCGCTAATTTGCTGTTTAGCTCCCGTTTGACCATCTAAATAAGTAAACGACCCACCATATATAGCTACTTCACCTAATTGAATATCAAAGTTTTCAGGTAGTTTGACTGCCTCACCTGCTTGAGTTTGCTGCTCAGGTTTCGTAGCTACTGCATCAAATAACTGCCAGTTAGCTTTACCATTTTTATCTGTTTCAAGCAGAATGTTTGGTTCATTGATCACAAACTTTTCTAGTTTAAGTTCACCACCAAATAGCGAAAACCAAGGAATATGAACTGCAAGTTGCTGCATGCTTGCCATATCTGCACGTGAGCCAGTTTTCATATTGGCAAAATGCACATCTTCAAGTTCAAGCTTCAAAGAAGGAAAAACGGATAATGTTTTATCGCCTTTAATAGTTAAAGTACGCCCTGTGGTTTGCTCAACCTGCTCAGAGACTTTATTAAAAATGGCATCGGTTGGAATTAAAAACGGTGCAGCAATAATTAAAGCAACAAGCAATAATAATATGACACCAATAACTTTAAATAAGGTCTTCATGATGGTCCTTTCAAATGTGCAAATAATGTTCTTATCATAGCGGGAGTTAGCATTAAAATCATTGTGCAACGAATAAAAATGCTATTCCCTGCATTCTACATTGAATATATGAATTGTGACTGAAATATTTTGATACCTTTAGGTTACAAAAAACAACTTGACCAAATGATACCCCAAGGTTACATTGATACCTGTAGGTTACAAAAATATAAATTAACACTTTCACAGGATGGACTTTATGAAACAACAAGATATTAAAACCGAAGAAAAATTTATGAACCAAAACGCATGGTTTTCGATCTTCATGGGTATAACCTTACTAATTATTAGCGTTTACCCCATGCTTAATCACACATCAGCACCGCTGCTGTTTTTAGGAAGTGCTGCTTTTCTTGGTTCATTTTTTATGTTTGTGATCAGAGGTGGCTTTACATGGAAATTAAGTTACCGCCTGACTTATAAAGATGAGTATTTAAATACTATAGACACGATAGCCTATAAACATGTTGTACTCGCTCTGCTGTTTAGCATGGGGGCGATATATTTAGCTTCAGATAACCTTGCTGTTGATGTAACACACAGTACAATGGCCACCTTTTACTTAGCTGTTATGAGTTTGGTATATGGCTTTTCAATTTTTTGGCAAAGCCGTGATTAGGAGATAATGTGCAAAACCATATAGCTGAATTTCGCAAAGCCGCTGGGCTTTCACAGCAAGAGCTAGCCGATGCTATCGCCGTTTCACGCAAAACAATCAGCACGGTCGAAACATCACGCTTTACACCTTCAGTGATCATTGCATTGAAGATAGCTCGGCAGTTTGAAACTACTGTGGAGCAGTTATTTTCACTTGAAGAAGCAGATTAACCCCTTTAAATGCAATCTTGTGCAGATTTAACTTATCAAGATTGCATCCCCTGTATTCTCCGGTATGATGCACAGCCCTGTTGTTTTAAGACGTTTTGCGCTAAAATTAAACTACTGAAAAATGTATTTAACCGGAGTACCATCAGGCATGAAAAAATTGCTCATTTCACCTTCACAAATGGCATTAGGCGAACAAGAAGGCCATATTTATCAAAATATTCTAAAGCAGGCTTCTGAAATCAGCTTAAACCTGATGGCGGTGAAAATAGAAAATCATCCTGAAGACTTCTTAGGTTGGTGCTATGAACTACTTAATGCTAGCCGTGACCGTATTAATCATGACTTACTCGAAACCAATCAATTACCAATTTTAAAAAAGCTTAATGACTTATTAGTTTCAGCAATTAGCTTCTTACAATTGAAAACATTACGCGTAGCGCCTTGGCCTGTAGTTAGTGTATTTATAGAGCAACATAAAGATGTGTTAGCCCTTGATGAACAGTTACGCCTTGCCAACTATATAGCTGGTATTCGCGAGCAATCACTGAAAGAGATGATCCCTGAAGATTTATTAGCATTTAGTGGCAAACATACTTCTGCACTGGATCCAAGTAGTTATAATTTTGATGTTGAATGGTTTAGCTCTACTAAAAGCGCCAAAGCTTTTCATCAAATGCTTGCCGACCTGCCTGCATTATTTGATGAAGCATTAGCACATATACCTTTAGAAGGTGAAGTAACTGAAGCTGATTACCAAGAATTTGTGGTCAAATATTTAAAAGCCTTTACTGATAGCAATGAAAAGCCAACGCTTGCACCGGCAACTCGTCTATTAGCAATGCGCCGCCCAGATGTTTTTACACCAATTAATAACACCCGTTTAGATGCACTTTGTTCAGCATTGGCTATTACTAAATTAAATAATCGTGACTTTGCGCGTTATTGGCAGGATATTGTCCAAGCAGTTCATGGTATGTCTTGGTTTAAAATGGCAAGTGGTGACAGCGAGCTGGATCAACAACTTGTTGCAATCAAAGCGTTAATTCCGTGCTTTTTCTATCACGCAGACAAAAACACGCCTGAAAACTCTAACTACATCAAGTTATTGAGTAAACCAAAGCGTACAACAACCACTGGCACTAGAAAAGTGCGTCGTGGTAAAGAGTCTGCTGAAATACTTGTTGATCGCGCACTTGCTGCTGACGATATGCCTGAGCATATTCGCGCAAAGCGTGATTCAATTATCAGCGAAGTACAAAAAGGCCGTGGCGTGAACGAAACAATCAGCCTAATGCGTACTATTTTTGGTTAAACCACAGTAAAAAATACAAAAACCCGCTGCAACTGAGTTGTGCATGCGGGTTTTTTTACGCACCAATAAAGTGCGCAAGCTTCGTAAAAAACAATCTCATCCTTTCACTATAAATATTTATACCTTTGTTTATAAAGTAATTTAAATATAAATTATTGCTTTTCATTTAACTTGGCACAAGCAGTGCAATTATCCTAGTAGACAACTAAAAATAGGATCCGCAATTATAGACTGCAATCTAATTAATAATTGCGAGCCAAAAAATCAGCATAACAACAGGATACCAAACATGTTAAAACTAAAATCAGCAATTGCGATCAGCACACTTGTACTCATGGGTGCAACATCTACAGCAGCATATGCAGAAGTAACAGCCAATGCCGCAGCAACTTCAAACTACTTATGGCGTGGTCAAGAACAAACCGGTGGTGATGCTGCAATTTCAGGTGGTATTGATTATGCCAACGAATCAGGTTTTTATGCTGGTACTTGGGCTTCAAATGCAAGCTGGGCCGATGAAATGACCTACGAGCTTGATCTCTATGCTGGTTTTGGTGGCGATATTAATGAAAATATGAGCTACGACGTTGGCTACATCTATTACGCTTACCCTGATGCAGCTTCTGGCGCAGACGCTGATTTTTCTGAAATTTACGGTAGCATCAGTATGGGTGGCTTTAGCTTTGGCGCATCAGTTCTTGCAACTTCAGCCGCAAGCGGTGATGGCACAGACTTTGGTGATTCGTTATACCTGACTGCAGATTACGGTTTCGCAGTTGGTACTAATGGCACTGAAATGGCTTTACACTTAGGTCACTACTCTGGTGATTTTATTGGTGATGACGATATCATCGACTACGGCGTATCTATCTCTAAAGATGGCTTCACTTTTGGTCTATCTGATACCGATATGGATGACAGTGATATTAAGGCTTACGTTGCTTTTTCAATGGACTTTAGCCTATAAAAAAGAATGTGTTACTTGCTGCAACACTAAGGGCCGTAAGGCCCTTTCTCGATCTTGGTAAGCGGTAAGCGGCTAAGTTCAGATTTTATGTCAAGACTTACCCTCAACTCAGACTGCTTAAAACTTACAACTCCTATGGCACACTGTGCCCTGTTGAACCCTGCCAAATACGATACCATTGTTCACGACTGAGTTTTAACTGCTTAGCGGCAACAGCCGATTTAACACGCTCAATGTTGCCAGTACCCAGTACCACTGATGGGAAACTTGGGTGCATTAATAACCACGCGTAAACCACTTGATCAATAGAACTTGCACCAATTTCGCTACCGACTTGCTCAAGTACTTGACGCAGGCGAATCGCTTTTTCATCATTTTCTGCAAAAATGCGACCGCCAGCCAAAGGTGACCAACACATAGGTTTAATATCAAGTAACTGACATTGGTCTAAACTACCATCATCAAGTGCTTGCATTTCATACGGTGAAAATTCAATTTGATTGGTCACCAATTCAAAATCAAGACGCGACTGCAATAAACTTAGTTGTGATGGCGTAAAGTTTGATACACCAAAATCGAGTACATCACCATTTTGCTTAAGAGTAGTGAATGCCTCAGCTACTTCGTCTGCATTCATCAAATAATCAGGGCGATGAATAAGTAATGCATCTAATCTATCGGTATTAAAATGCTTTAACGATTGCTGTGCTGAGCTAATAATATGTGCGGCACTCGAATCGTAATGATTAGCTTGGCCTGCTAATCCTAAGCTTGCAAAAGCAGGTTTAATACCACACTTGGTAATAATTCTAATCTCATCTCGAATACTTGGCTTTAAAGCCAAGGTTTTACCAAACTCTGCTTCACAGCCATATCCACCGTAAATGTCAGCGTGATCGGTGTGCCTTACGCCAGCTTCAATTGCTTGCTCGAGAAAAGCTAAACACTGTTGTGGAGTAATTTGCCAATCTAATAATCGCCAAAACCCTAGTACTAGTTCGTCAATTTTACGCTCTGCGTTGTTCATTATTATCTCTCAACTATTTGGTGCACGATGCTAAAAAATGCCAGCCTCTATACGAATGGACTATATTCTACTAACTTAATATACTTTTAATAGAGAGAAGAAGATAATATATCCAGTATAGAAAAAGCACCCATTAAAAAGTGAGTGCGATGCTAACTATATGATTGAGTTAAATAAGGTTAAGGTACTTAACTAGTACAACTTTAACATGATCTTTGATTATTAAAAATTACTGCACTTTATACGGTACCTGTGCACAACTCACCTCAACTGTTTTTGGGTACCAAATAGGCCCAACTTCGTTAACAACCAGTTCTGCTAAGCCATTAGTAAATGATTTATAAGTGTGCACACTTTGCCATTGCGGATCAGGGCAAATCTCAGATAAATCAACCGCATTCGAGCCCTCATAAAGAGCGGCGGCAAAGTTGTGATGCCATTGCTCACTTTTATGGTTTTCAGCTAAGTCATCATATTCACCGTTATCAAAATGAATATTAGTACACCCCGCTAACACGACAATAAATACAATAGTGAACAACCCTGTTAACTTTTTCATATTCCAACTCCTTCGCTACCTTGCTCCTGACACCAGACTTTAATTGTGTGTGGTGCATAAATACCTAACGTGACTAACCCTAGCGCACCATCGGTAAATGTTTGTTGTGATTGCATTTGCACCACAGTTTGATCGCCACATACCTTTTTTACATCAACACGCTGCTCACCAACCAGTCCCCACATAAAAAATGGACGGCTATCTTGATAAGTTGGTTTTGAGCTAAGTTTAGCCATTTTTTGTGGTTGGATTGTTACAGCTGAACACCCTCCAAGCACAATAAATAACAAACTTATTAAAAAAATTCGCATAACTTAATCCTGATTAATTTAGTGGTGCAGAGTGTAAAATGAATGCCTACTAAAAAAAGTAAGAAACTGTATTGAAAATGTAGAAACAAACTGTATTCATTAGCTTGGCAAGCTTTTTTAGGAACTTTATCTTATTTAGAGCACCTAAAATGCAGTAACATTCTTTTTAGTCAAATTACTTTAAGGTCATTGATGCAGATAAAATCATTTTCTTTTATTGCTATTGTAGCAATTGCCATTGCTTTGCTAAGCATCACAGCATTGGCCACAGCACCATTATCAGACGAATATAAAGGCTTTACTGAAACAGCTCATACACTCACGCAAGATGTAACAACATCAAGGACCGATTATTTTTGCAGGGGAACTCAATGCATGTAGTGATGCAAGGCAAAAGGTAGCTATTACCGCACTTTATAAGCTTGGTTTCTCAAAAACGCTTTATATTGATGATAAACGGACAAATGCTTTTGGTCTTGCGCTTTAACAAATATAGCCCCGCGGTGTGACCGTTAATACAACCCGTGTGCCACAACAACAAAGCTCAGATCACAATCCTATAATGGTAAATTTACACCTAAATGAGGCTATAGATGAAACACTTACCCCATAATATATACGTTTTTATAGCGTGCCTTTTACTGTGCGTTAGTCGGCTAAGTGTTGCAGCAAGCGCAGATCAGGAAGTCAGTCACTTAATTAGTTTTATTAAGCAAAGTAAAGCAACGTTTATTCGAAATGGCGATGAACATAACAGTGAAGAAGCGGCTGAGCATTTAGCCATGAAATACCGAAAAGCCAAACGCTATGCAAAAACCGCTGATGATTTTATTGACAACCTTGCCAGCAAAAGTTCATGGAGTGGTAAAGCCTATACGGTTATTTTACCTGATAGTAGCACATTAACCGCTAGCAAATGGTTAACTGATGAATTAGCCCGTTTTAGAGCAATAGAAAAGCCGCAATAAATGCGGCTTTTCACCTTGTGAAAGTGGATATAAACCAAGTCTCAGCTAACGAACTCTAAAACTTAGCCAAGTTATCAACACTATCTTTATCAATTAACTTAACAAAAGGATCAACCCCTGCGAAAAGCGGCTTTTCTTTCACTTTTAGTTCAATGGTGTTAGTGCCGGTTACTAACCGGTGCTTTTGTGAATAAATCACAAAATCTTCAGCTAGTAGGTTTTCAGGATCATCGTTAAATAATGCAATATCAATCATTTCATCAAGTGGTTGCTCTGCTTCTTCACCTTGACCATCGGCACGCTTTTTAGCGGCCTCGACAGTTAGAGTGACCGTGTACAAGCCATCACTATCAGCCTCATCAGATACTTTCGCTTCTTTCATTGTCAGCTCATATAAAGTGATATACATAAACTGATCATCAATGAACGCTTGCTCTGCGGGAGTCGCGTCACGTTTCAAATAACTAAGTAAATCTAACGTGGTCGGGTAAGGATTACTTTGATATTTAAAGTCACTAACAAACTCTTTTAAAATGCTGTTTAAACGCTCCTCACCAAACAAATCATGCATGGCCATCATCACCACTGAACCTTTTTGGTAATAAATATGCGCTTGGCTTTCTACTTTATACAGCGGCATTTCTTGATACGCTTCAACCGAGCGACCTTGCAAATACTTATCAAGTTCATACTTTAAGAATTTACGTAGCTTTTGCTCACCGTATTTTTTCTTAAGTACCATAATTGCGCTGTATTGCGATAAACTTTCTGACAATACTGCAGCACCTTGCACATTAGCTCCGGTAACCTGATGCCCCCACCACTGGTGAGCCACCTCATGAGCAGTAACATAGTAAGGCACATCAATCTTAGTACTGTCTCGGTTATCTGTAATAAAGCCTATTTGCTCTGAATAAGGTACAGTATTAGCAAAGCTTTGTGCAAATGACTCATAACCAGGGAACTCAATAATACGCATTTGCTTATGTTGATAAGGACCAAACTCCGCAGAAAAATAATCAATTGAATCAGTAACCGACTCAATCATACGATCCACGTTCCACGTATGGTCTTGATGGTAATAGACTTCAACATTTACTCCATTATGCGTTATTTTTTTAGACTCTAAACGAGCGGATAAAATGGCATAAAAGTTTATTATTGGTGAATCCATTTCATAACGGAACGTGCGTCGTCCGTCAGTCACTGTTTCACTTTTTAAATAACCTGGTGCAATTGCAAATTGCGACTCATCAGTAGTAATGGTTGCAGCAAAGTTGATAAAACCACCATTCGCGCCAAACATGCTTTGTTTGTAATACTGAGTGTCTTCAAGTTTATTAGCACGCTGTAGCTCAGGTAAGCCACGTTTACGACGCTCATGTTTATCCGTTAATTGATAACTGTCGTTATAACCAAAGCGCGGGAATAAGCGCCAATTATCAATAAAGGTGCCATTAGCAACAAGCTTAGTATCGGTGTTGCTATCGGCAAAACCTTGGTGGCTGCGCTCGACTGAAATCTCACCTTTGCGCACTTCACCAGGCATTAATGGCTGAGTAAATTCAAACCACGCTGAGTTATAGTCAGGCAATTGTTCAGTGATGTCCCCTCCGGCAATTTTAACACTCCACTGAGGGCTGTTATCCGGTTTACTCACCAAAAATCGCTTAATTGCTTGCTCACTAGTATTGGTAATAAGCACATTGGCAGTGGCGAGTATTTTGCGCTGCTGTGGATATATCGCAACATTAAGATCAACGTCAGTGATTATCGGCAGTGGGTCATCTTTATACTGCACAAACTGTTGCTCGTATTCAACTTGCAAGTTTTCAAGTTGATCTTTAGTATAAAAATCATTCAGCACTCTTGTATTATAATAAATTTGTGCGCCCGCAGCGATAAATACCACTAACCCAAGTACTGCCGCCGCTTGCCCTTTTCGACCTAAGTTATATTTTAACTGCGCAAAACGATTGCGTAAGCTTTGTGACGGGCCACGGTGCCACAATGCAAGCCCAATAACGGCTAGCACCACACTTAACCCTCCCCAATAAAGTGTGTACCATGCCACTCCAGTTAAGTAATGACCATAACCGTTAATATCTGAATAAGCAGCAGGACTTGATTGGGCAAAATGAAACATATTATGACTAAACCCATAATTACTTAGCACTATTGACACTAAATAATACAGTCCAAATAATCCCATGCCGATGTATTTATTAGCACTGATTATCTGCAGAAAAAAGGCCAGAATAGCGAGCATTACAAAAGGTAAAAAAGCAAAATAACCTAACCTAAATAGGTATTGTCCAAGCTCTAAATTAAACTGTCCTTTAATTAGCTGTACAGTAATTGTCAGTACCATACTAAAAATATAAAGCAGACCAATAACACTCACTAAAGCCAATAGCTTAGACACCCAAAACACACTATTATGCACCGGAAAGCTATCGACAATATCACCCATGCCGCTATTACGTTCACGCCATACTAGCTCAGCGCTGTAGTACACAATAACAATAGTAATTAATAGTCTTATTGCATTTTGAATGATACCAACCATGTTTTGAGTAACAGGCCAATTAACTGTGCCATACCAACCAACTGGAGCTAGTAATGGCACCATAAGTACAGCTAAAGTAATAATACCTAAAATCAAAAATGGCGCACTGATAACAACTTGTTTAAACTCAAAAGCACAGCGCAATAATAGCTGTTGTTTGAAAGAACTTGCGCTCGCTTTGTGATTTACCGAAGAAGCAATGAGAGCCGCCTCTTTTTGTTTAGTTAAATTAGAGGCAGCGAGTTTCTTCTTTTCGCGCTTGATAACAATGCGAGATGACAGCTTGCCTGAGGCAAAAAATATAACAGCTGCCAATATAACCCATAATATACGATTAAATAGTAAAACCCCTGTTAGCTCTAACGTTTGAGTATTTTTATCACTCGCAGTCCAATAACGAGTAATATCAAGTAATGAGCCACTTGCAAAAGGATCGGCATAACCCACTATCCATCGAAACGCTAAATCATCAAAGTAAACAGATACGGTAGAGTAGGCGATTAAAAATGCAACCGCGGTAAGATATACTGCCATCATTGAGCGAAAATACGTTGCCACACCATTAAATATAGCCGCTAAAACAAACAAGCTAGGCACTGCCATATAAAAATAGGCCGTTAAGTAATAGCCTAACTTGTTATCTCCTACCAACTCAGGATCAAGCCAACCAACTAGCAAACCAAAACCAGATCCTAAATATATTCCCAGCGGTACAAACGCAAAAATAAGCGCAACAACACAGTACGAACCTAAAAAGCGCCCTAATTGATACATTAATGGCTTGAATGGCTTGCTAAAAACTAGCTCTGACATATTCGTTTCATCATTACGAATCGCAGAACCAGCAACAAAATTTACCACTAAAAAAATAGCAAACTGAAGCAAAATACTAACTAGCATCAAGATACTAAATGGTGAATTCACATTAACGTTGCTGCCACCAAGTAAGACGTTGTCACTGCTACTTGCAAAAAAAGCCACTAAAAAAAAGATTAAAGCGGTTACATAAAATGAAGGCTGACGTATAAAATAACGCAGCTCAAAGGTAAGCATATTTAAAAACATGATATCCCCCCTACGCTGCACTGATATTACGATGCTGATGCAAAGTAGAAAAATACACATCTTCTAAGTTAGCATGACTAGCAGTAAACCCTTCAGGAGCTTGCTCACCATACACATTTAAAATTGTCTGCCCAGCGAATAAACGCTTTGAAATCACTGGTAGATGCTGTTCAAGCTCTTGCGCTTCAGTTTGGCTAGTTGTTTTTTGCCAAATTTTACCTTGGAGTTTATCAGTAAGTGCTATTGGGTTACCTTCAAGTAAAATTTTGCCACTGGCTAATACCGCCATATTAGGGCAAAGCTCCGCGACATCTTCAACAATGTGAGTTGATAAAATGACCACTTTTTTCTCGCCAAGGCTTACTAATAAATTATGAAAACGATTACGCTCTTCAGGATCAAGACCTGCTGTTGGCTCATCAACAATCAGTAAATCAGGGTCACCAAGTAATGCTTGTGCGATACCAAAACGCTGGCGCATACCACCAGAAAAACCACTCACGGCTTTATTACGATGCTGATACAAATTTGTATGTGCCAACAAGCCTTCAACCGACTCTTTACGCAGTGCTTTATTATCGAGCCCTTTTAAAACAGCCATATGATCAAGTAAGTCATAAGCTGAAACTCGCGGATAAACACCAAAATCTTGTGGTAGGTAGCCTAAACGCTGACGAAGCGCTTGTGGGTCTTTAAATGCATCAATACCGTCAAAGATCACAGAACCTGCATCGGCTGACTGCAAAGTGGCAACAGTACGCATTAACGATGATTTACCGGCGCCATTTGGTCCAAGTAATCCAAACAGACCTTTTCCTATTGATAAATCAACCCCTTGTAGTGCGTGCACCCCGTTATCGTAAGTTTTTGATAACCCAGTTATTGATAGCATTTTTACTTCCTAGTATTTGATTATAATAATTATTTATACGAAGTAAGTTACATTACCAGTAAGTTAGTAACAATAGCAGGAGGTTGTAATTTTGTAACATAATGAAAACAGAAAAGCCGCAATAAGTGCGGCTTGGTTTCACTCTTAGGAGAGGTGAACTTAAATTCTGAAGTAACACTAACTCAAAGCTGTATTTAATACTGCAGTAGTTATTTTCATCATCAGTTTGCACTAGCGATAACTTTATATAACTAAGTTATCGACAAAATCTGCCTGCACTAATGATTTTTGAATGTCTAAATAATGACTGCCGGTATGCTCGGCTGAGTATTCAAAGCATGTGCTTGTAATAATGTTGCTTTGTTTTTAGCTACCCATGCATTCTTAATTTCGAACTATACTGTATGAAAATATAGCTGAACAATCTGTGAACACAATGTGCAATTAACAATCATTATTTTAGGAAATAACATAACTGTAAAGTAGATATTACTTGCACCTAATCTCGCTACTGGGTATAAAAATAGTTATCAACATTTAATAAGAAGCGAAAAGCCATGCAGCAACATGACCACCAACCACTTACAGACTTTATTGAATATCCACATGAACAGATGCTTGAACGCGCTAATGAGTTTTTAACGACCAGCCAACGTCGTCATACAATTCGTAGTTTTAGCGACCGACCGGTGCCAAAAGATATTATTCAAACCTGCATTAAAGCCGCAGCTACAGCACCAAGTGGTGCAAACCACCAACCGTGGCATTTTGTAGCAATTAATAGTAGTGATGTGAAAAAGCAAATTCGTGAAGCAGCCGAGAAATTAGAACGCTCATTTTATGAAGGCCGCGCTGGTGAAGAGTGGTTAGATGCTCTAAAGCCATTAGGCACTGATGCCAGCAAACCTTATTTAGAGCATGCACCTTGGCTAATTGCCGTATTCAGCCAAAAGAAAGGCGGCTTAAATACTGATGATAAAAACACCAACTACTATGTGCATGAGTCAGTCGGTATTGCCACCGGCTTTTTAATTCAAGCATTACATCGCGCAGGGCTTGCAACACTGACTCACACACCTAAACCAATGAGCTTTTTAACCGACATTTGTGGCCGCGACAAAGACAACGAACGCCCTTATATGCTGCTCATTGCCGGTTACCCAAGTGATGATGCTACTGTTCCTAATCATGCCTTGGTGAAAAAATCACTCGATGAAGTTGCGACCTTCATTTAGGTTTAAAATCCACCGCTAATGTGTCGCCGGCGTTAAGCCCGGCGATAATATGCTGTTTAGCATTAATCACCTCCCCTAAACGAACAAAGCGGCGCTCAATCTTTTGCTCGTTAATAACATATACCATGGCTAATTGACCGTACTCATGCACCCAACTTGGCTCAATTAAAATTCCTTGCTCGGTATCCAGTGGCAAGTGAAGCTGTGCATATAAACCAGGCATCAAGTTTGATTGTGTTGGCAACTCTAAACGAATTAACATACTACGTGCAGCACTATCGGCAATCGGAACAATTTCACTCACCACCGCAACAGCGGTTATATTAAGTGAAGGCAAACTGACCGTTAAGCTTTGACCCAGTGTGAGGCTAATTGCCTGACGTTCTCGCACATTAAATTCAAGCTGTAATTGTTGTGGATTATAAAGTGCCAATAAAGGTGAACCAGGCACTGCGGTATCACCTGGTTCAACTAACCGCTCTACAACAACTCCAGAAATGGGCGCTTTTATACGGGTAAATTCAAGTGCGACTTGTGCTTGGGTTTGCTGTTGCTTGGCAACAGCTAAGCTTGCGGTTAAGTTATCAAATTTCGCTTTTGCCTCATCATTATCACTAACCGATACCAACCCTTGTGAATATAAGTCAGTTACGCGCTTAAGCTGTTTATCAGCTTGTGTAAGTGACGCTTGAATGGCTTTTATTTGCGCATCACTTTGTGCCAATTGCGCTTTAAAATCGTCTTGCTGCAAAGTAATGAGAACATCGCCTTGCACAACACTATCACCAGCACGTACATTTAAACGTTCCACTTGTGCCATCACTCGTGACGAAATTTGCGTGTTTTGTTTTGCAATCACAGTACCGGGAACATCTTCACTGCGCTTGATCGCCGTCAGCTCAACGGTAGCGACTTTTCCCTCATATGTCGTTGCTAATACGGGTTTATTTCCTGCGGCTTGTTTATTTGAAAAGCTGCCTGCCATATAAAGCACAGCAACAATAATCACTAACAACGCAATGATTGAGCCGAACAGTTTTGATTTACCTTGCATGAGCTTCATCCTCGGTTGTTTGTGTGTTCGCAAACACTAAATAATAAACTAGCGGCACCACAAACAACGAAAACAATGTTGATGCCACAATGCCAAAAATAATAGCGATAGCAAGACCACTAAATACGGGGTCTAACGTAATCACTAAGTTGCCTAATAAAGTTGTGCCAGCAGTCAGTAATACTGGCCGCATCCGCGTTGTGCCTGCGGCAATCAATGCCGCTTTTATTGCCATCCCTTGCCCGCGAGCTTGATTAATAAACTCAACTAAAATAAGCGAGTTACGCACCACAATACCAGCAAGTGCTATCATGCCGATCATCGCTGTTGCGGTGAATAGCACAGGCTCTGGAGCACCGGCTATGGAGCGCTCACCAAACTGATTTAATAACCAAAAACCCGGCATAATACCAATCACAGTAAGTGGAATAGCCGACATAATAATCAGCGATAAACTGGCAGATTGCGTTTGTATTCGTAAAATAATAAAAATGGCGGTTAACGCAAAAGCAAACGCAATTCCCATATCTCTAAACACATCAATTGTGATCCGCCATTCACCTTCACCACTAAACGTTACATGCGTGCCTTGTGGTAATTGCCAAGCCTGAGTTCCACCGTTATTAAAAAAGCTGCGGGCTAACCAATTTGTTTGCTCAAAATCATCGCTACTTACATTTAAATCAGCGTTTACGTCCGCAATGATTTCTGCAGGAGTACGGCCATTAAGCTCTGCCATCACGTATACAACCTCGCGTTGGTCTTTACGCATAATCGGTTTTGCGACATTTAGGTTATGAAATTCACCCAGCTCAGATAAAGCCACCAACGGTCGTGGCGCACTAGTTAAACCAAACTCATTAGTTGATTTTGCCAGCTCTCTATCACCTCTGATTTGTATAGCAAGCAGTTGCGCTAATTGGTTTCGCTGCTGATATGGTAATTGCATTTTGATCTCAACGGGCTGCGTTTCACCACTGACATACATTACGCCCACATTTTTACCCGCAGATGCAATCGTTAATGTATTGGCAATATCTTGTGTTGATACCGCCGACAAAGCCGCCTTGGCTTTATCGGTAATAAAGCGCTGCATCGGTGCCGTGGCTGCAATACTTGTATCAACTTCAACCACATGGGGCTCTTGCTTCAGTCGTTGTGCAACTTGTTGAGCCGCTTGATGGTGGGTTTGCGTATCAACAAACGGATCACGATACACTTCAGCCACTAAGGTGCTAAATACTGGCGGCCCGGGTGGAACTTCAACCACTTTTATCACAATGCCGTTAACGGCCAATGGCTCAAGCTGTTTACGTAAACGCATCACGACACCATGAGACTGTTGCTCGCGCTGCGCTTTGTCTAATAGTAATACTCTAAGCTCAGCTAAATTAGCGGCCTCACGGCGATAATAACCGCGCACCATACCATTAAAATCCATGCTTGATGGTTGCCCAACATACGCAGCTATTTCACTTACTTCACTAAGCTGCCATGTTATAGCTTGTACTTTACGAGCGGTCAGTGTTGTTTGCTCCAGATTCGTCCCCTCGGGCATATC
Source organism: Pseudoalteromonas sp. SG44-17 (assembly GCF_014164235.1). NCBI lineage: Bacteria > Pseudomonadati > Pseudomonadota > Gammaproteobacteria > Alteromonadales > Pseudoalteromonadaceae > Pseudoalteromonas > Pseudoalteromonas sp. SG44-17. The sequence goes on from NZ_JACJEV010000033.1 coordinate 25,889, forward strand.
TATCAGTACTTGTAGTTCATTTTTATTATCAAACGGCAATAACTTCAGCGGCACCATTCGCATCACGGGCAGCAATGCACTGATAATAAATAATCCTAAGGTTGCCCATAAAATCAGTTTTGCGCGCCCTTTACTGGCCAGTAAAGGCGTTAATAAGCGTTCATAAATAGCTACTTTAGGGGAAGTTAAATCATTGTGCTCAACAACCGGTTCTTTTAATAACTTCATGGCAAGCCAAGGAGTTACAAAGAATGCCACAATGGTTGAGACCATCACGCTTACAGGCACATTAAATGCCATTGGTGCCATATATGGGCCCATCATGCCAGTGATATAAGCCAAAGGAATAAAAGCCACCATGATGGTCAGTGTCGACATTAATAATGCACCACGTATTTCGCTCATTGCAGCGACAATCTGTTGTTTTTTATTGCCTTTGTTTTGTAAAAAACGGCTAATATTATCAATGCCCGTTATCGGATCATCCACCAGCAAGCCCAGTGATAATATCAATGCAAATAACGTTACTCGGTTGATGGTGTAACCAAACGCAAAATCGAGGCTTAAGGTTATGCCATAACAAATTGGCACAGCTAAACCAACAACGATAGCGGGTCGCCAGCCTAAGAACACGCCAACAAAAATCACTACGGTAAATACCGCAAACACTAAGCTTGAGGTTAAGTTATTCACTTTTTCGTTAGCGGTTTGCCCGTAATCTCTAAGTATTGTGTAATCTATTTGCGAAGGTAAAAAATTAGTTTTTAAATCAGCCATCATTGCGTGTACATCATTTGCGACCGCGACTGCATTTGTGCCCGCTTTTTTAGCAACACTTAAGGTGACTAAAGGATGCTCTTGTGTGGTATCAGATTGCGCTAGCCACTGATAATTTTCAGGCTCACTTGGTCCATCGAGTACTTTTGCAATATCTTTTAAATAAACACTTTTGCCGTTAATAACATTTACAACAAGCTGCTCAATCGCGGCTTTTGTTCGTAACACATCACCAGCTTGTAGCATGATTTGTTGCTCTGCATTAACAACACTGCCAACCTGAGATAATTGATTAGATACACTCAGTGCATAATAAACATCGCTGAGCGTAGTTTGATGAGCTGCTAGGGCCGTCGCATCTAAATTGACCGTTAAAGTGCGTTTGCGCCCAGCAATCACTTTAACTTCACTGGTGTTTTCTATGCGCTGTAAACTATTCGCAATTTCGTTAGCAAAACGGGTTAACTCATAGTCGTTATATAATTTAGGATCTTTACTAAATAAGCCTAGCATCACAATCGGCACGTCATTTACTTCGACCGGGCGCACCTGCCATGAGCTAATAACTGACGCCATGGTATGTTGATAACTATATAGTTTGGCGTAAGTATCGAGGATTGCTTGTTCACGATCATGACCCACAGTAAAGCGCAATGTCACCACAGTGCCATTACTTTGTGTGGTTGAATAAATATGCTCAACACCGCGTAATTGCGCCAATAACTTTTCGAGTGGTTGCGTGACCAGCCTTGCCACTTCGGGAGCTTCAATGTTAGGAGCTGAGACATAAATATCCAGCATCGGCACCACTATTTGCGGTTCTTCTTCACGGGGAGTTTGCTGTAAAGCCATAATGCCAAGCAACACAGCCATTACAAAAATAATGATAGGAATACGCCCGTTAAGACTATTTTTTACTGCACTGTCGAGCTTATCCATTTGGTTATTCCTTACAAAATAAACCATAGAGCGTGGCTAACATAGCCTGTGCGTTGTCGTTAATCACCCGATAATAGATGGTCTGGCTTTCGCGACGAGTACTAACAATATTTGCTTTTCGTAGTGCAGCCAAATGCTGCGATAAAGCAGACTGTGCCAATGGTACAGCCGCATTTAATTCAGAAACACTCATTTCACGCCCCTGCAAAGAGCACAAAATCATTAAACGGTTTTTATTTGCTAAAATTTTTAATAGCTGCTCAGCATGCTCTACGTTATTAGCCATAGCTGCAAAGTCGATAGTCATAGTTCCACTCTTATATTCAAAGTACAGCAGATTATAGTTAGCTATATTAGAAAAGTCTAATATTATAATTTACTAATGTAGCTTTATCTAATATATTAAATAGTAACAGTCACTATTACTAAGGTTAACCGTGAAACTAAACGATGCTCTTCGCTTGATAGCAGGTGTAATGATTTGCATATCATTGTTACTACAGCAATTTCATGATCCATTGTGGATTTGGTTTACAGTGTTTATTGCTCTAAACTTAATTCAATCAGCATTTAGTAAATGGTGCCCGATGATCACTCTTTTAAAAAAACTAGGTTTCGAGGAATAACATGCTTACTTCAATCCCAGATCTAATGAAAATAATTACGCCAAATCAACGCCGAATTGAGGCTACACAGGCCAAGCAAGAAATTGCTGACAACAAAGGGCTATTAATTGACGTACGTGAACCCGCCGAACATGCGGCAAAAGCAGCTATCGGCGCAATTAATATTCCCCGAGGTTTACTAGAAATGAAGTTAATGGAAATCGAAAAAGACCCAGCTCGGCCAATTTACTTACACTGCGCCAGTGGCGCACGCGCAACATTAAGCGCTGAAGCACTTACCCGCGTTGGTTATGAAAACGTCACCGTTATTACCTGTAATGCAGAACAGGTTTGCCAAGTATTTTAATGCAATTGGCATAACAGCTTCACATAAAAGTCATACTGGTCGGATAAGCTCTTACTTTTAAATTTAGCGGTACAGAGCAATGACGTTTACACGAAGAAATTTTTTAAAAGCCTCGGCGGCAGGATTTGGTGTCGCCGTTTTGTCATTAGGATTAACAGCTTGTCGGTTTGATGATGAAGATGACGACATTCTTGACGTAAGCTTTGCTCATGGTGTTGCCAGTGGTGATCCATTAGCTGACAGCCTAATTCTGTGGACTCGTGTAACCCCTCTAGATCCAACAACCACCAGCATTAAAGTACAATGGCAAGCAGCAACCGACCCTAACTTTGCTAATATCAGCCACAATGGTGAAACACATATAAGTGCAGCTACAGACTTCACCTTAAAAGTCGACTTACAAGGCTTAAACGCCAACACCACTTACTATTATCGCTTTAAATCGAATGGCAAAACCTCACCTATTGGTGCAGGTAAAACACTACCAACAGGCAGTATTGATAAAGTGAAATTTGCTGTTATATCGTGTGCCAACTACCCCGCAGGCTTTTTCCATGTGTATGGTGAAATAGCCAAGCAAACAGACATAGACGCTGTATTGCATTTAGGTGATTACATCTATGAATACGGCAATGATGGCTACGCTACTGAAGATGCTGGTATTTTAGGCCGTTTACTGCCAGAAGATAACAGTGACGAAATAATTAGCTTAGCTGATTACCGTAACCGCTATGCCCACTATCGTACTGATTCAAACTTACAAGCTGCGCATAGTAACTGTGCATTTATTACTGTGTGGGATGACCACGAAATTACCAATGACACATGGCGAAATGGCGCAGAAAACCATAATAAAGGCGAAGGTGAATTTAGCGAACGTAAGCTACATGCCCTACAGGCCTATTTTGAATGGATGCCAATTCGTAATGTAGCTGATAAAGAACGAATTTACCGTCGCTTTGAGTTTGGTAATTTAGTCTCTTTATACATGCTAGACACGCGTGTACTCGCCCGTGATGAACAGCTAAACTATGCTGATTTTGACCTAACCAGTGCACAAGGACAAAGTGATTTTGCACACGCACTAAGCTCACCATCGCGCGCATTACTTGGCAATGAGCAGCTAACATGGCTCACTGATGGCATGACAACATCAAACTCAAAATGGCAGGTACTTGGCCAACAAGTACTGATGACCAAAATGCATTTGCCGTTTGAAGTACTGCAACTACTAGTGAGCTTACAAATAAGTCAAGCAAATGGCGGCGACACAAATGCATTATTAGCACAAGCATCGGCATTATTTGCTGAACTTGCACAAATCAAAGGCCGCGTGCTTGCAGGCGATCCAAGTGTTACTGATGCGGAACGCGCTCGAGTTGATACTACTGCACCATACAATTTAGATGCATGGGATGGTTACGCCTACGAACGTGAAGTGCTGCTTGGTACTGCCATTGCCGCACAAAAGAACTTAGTGGTTTTAGCGGGTGATACTCATAACGGTTGGGCTGGGCAATTAGTTACTGATGCTGCAAACCCAATTGCAGCGTCACAAAATGCCGGTGTAGAATTTGCTACCTCTTCGGTGTCTTCGCCTGGTCTTGAAGAATACCTAGCGCTGAATACACAAGGACCTGAAGTTACGGCACAAATGGAGCAAGTTATTGCACTATTAGTCAATGATCTTATCTATAACAACTTAGTCGATAGAGGTTACTTAACCGTGACCTTTACCCCTGAGCAAGCCACCGCTAAGTGGAATTACGTGAGCAGCATTAAAACCGCTTCATACGAAATGCAAACCGAGCGCAGTAAAGAACTACGTATGCTAGCAGGTCAGCCAGTAATACAAGGGTAAAGATTCTAGGTGCTAGGAAAAATGTTTAGATGAAAGATTAAAACAGCCCGGCGATCACTCGATCGCCGGAATTTTTGCGTTACGACTTTAATCATTGGTAATTCCTTTCATATTCTTAGTGTCGCTATTCCTCTCAAAGTGCATGAATAAAACATGAGCGATACTTGATAGCACGATCAATACAATGCCTGTGATACCCAATAAAGTTTGAGTTTGTTGAAGAAAAATGTAGCCCAAAATACTAGAAAATAGAATTTGCGCATATTCAAGCGGCATTAGCTTAGATAAGTCACTTTTATTAAAAGCGAAAAAACGTGCTGCAAGTTTAGTAATAAGGAGCCCACCATATAGCATAATTAGTAGAGCACTATTTGTATCTAAAGGTTTCCACACAAAAATAGCGACGGGTAATAAGATAATCGCCGAATAGAGGGGAGCAAAAACCATTTGAGGCACAACTTTCTCTGCATTGCCTATTTTCTTTAAATTAATATTATAAATGACTAAAATAGCTACCGCTGACAGTGCAAAGATCAATCCTAGATAGAGGTTTTGCTGCGTTACTTGGCTCGCCATTAGTTTTGGAGAAAGCAGCATCATCACTCCAGCTAAATTCAAAATAATAGCGATATAGACATAGGCTTTTGGTTTTTCTCTAAAGATAAACACCGACAAAATGGACGTTATAAGTGGCACAAAAAAGTTAATCGCGGTTACTTCCGCTAAACTTAAATATTGCAGAGCATAAAACAAACATATTGTTGAACTAACACCAAGCAGTCCTCTGAAAATATGTAGCTTCATTTTTTGGGGTTTGATATTTTCCCATTTGCCTTTCGAGAATAATATAATGGCCGCAAAAGCTGCAATTACATTAACCAAAAAGACAACTTGGAATGGGCTGATAGCTTTACCTAAAAAACCACCGATTAGTAACATCACACTTAAGATAAATGAATCTGACAACATCCAAATCACTGCGGTTGACTCTTTACTAGCCATTTAACTTCTCTCCATGTGTTTGTGTAGCACAAATATATGCTACAAAATTAGAGCCCTATTAGAAATCAACTACTTTGAACCCTAATAAAACTGCATCCTTTTCAGATAAAATCGCTTTAAATTACACCCATAAAAGGTACAAAACAAGGGGTTTAGAGATAATTTGAGCTAATAGCATAAGACACTTTGGGAGGGTTAAAACAACTGGAACCAATGATAGTTAATGTAATAGTCTTGGGTTATCGAATGTAAACTTAAGCTCCCTGTTTAGTGAATACATTGGCATAGCACTGTATTAATTTCGCGGATACTCGCACATTGCCATATACCAATTGCCAGTTACATGTTCGTGCTTACCATAATCTTTAGCGCCGTAACCGAGCACACATAAACCTATTTTCTCAGGGTTACCAAAAACAAAATAACCTTCTTGTTGCCTATCCTGGTATGAAAAGGTAAATGCTTTTCTAATCAACCAAACACCCTGAAAAGATTGAATCCAAAGAACATCTATATTTTTATTCAGTAAAAACTCAGTGAGCTCATCCAAACTTGGATCGGTCACCTTCACGAATTCTTTACTGCCTTTTTTTCTTATTAACTTATGCGCGAAACGCTCACCACTTTTATCATCAACCCATTGTACAGCCTAAAGATCCCTTTGCTCTGCAAGTAAAATGGCGTGCTCCAAATCATTCTCGTGTTTTTTGAGAAAGTTTTTAGCTTTTGATTCAGGGCTATTAACCGTAAAAAATAAAAAGCTTGCTAGAAAAATAACTACAAGCACCGAGAATAAAACAATGAATCTTGGTATCAGAGTCTTCCTACGAAACAGCTTAATATAAGGTGTATTTTCCATATTTTCCTTAAAGCAAAATAGGATTACTCATATCTAACTATTTCCGCTCATCCAATAACGTCACTAACATTTGTTCAATATTTTTCACACTGTAAGTAAGTGCGCGTATTAGCTCAACTTGGCTTTGTGGCTCATCACTGTTCGCTTTTGTTGGTTGCTGTGCGGTTAGATTATCTTTTTGAGTTAAGATTGCCTCGCGAAACTCACTGGCATCAACTACCCCAAGTAACGATACTAATGCGCCATGACCAGACTGACCTGCGGTTTCAAAGCTTAGTCGATATAAACCAAATAAACGCATCAACGGGCCTTGGCTTAACCCGACGTCAGTTATTTTTTCAAGTGGGATGGACTTTTCTTCTTTGAAAAATACACCGCGCTTTACTACCAGTTTACGCTCAAGTAATTGAGCCGACATAGCGGCTAATATACTGCCACTTACAATCCAAACAATCAGTACTATTACCGGGATAAGCGGAATAGTCACAACTCCTAAGGTGCTTGCACATACTGCAAAAATTAACCAATAAGGCTTTATTTTAGGATCAAACGTAGCACTTTTTAACATAGCTTCTGACATCGTAGTTACCCATAATCGTATTATGATTATAAATTACGCTAACTTTGCCTAGGCTGCAATTTGATCATAAAAAAACCGAGCATCTAGGATACTCGGTTCTGATTGTTTATAAAGTGTATTAATGCTTAGTTCTTATTGATCAGTACCTGCATATTATTACGATTAGGGCCAATAACCGTAAAGGTATAGTTGCCTGCGTCAGCAATGGCTACATTAATATTTGCCCCTACAGCTTCAAGCAAACTTTGCTCGCCAACTATAACCTGTGGAGATTCACCTTTGCCGCCGTAGTCCACAGTGTTCCAATCTTCAGAGGCTATTTTGAACTCATAATCACCGGCATCTAAATCAAGTGATGTACTATAAATAGCATTCCCTTGATAGATTAGGGGGTTGTCGGTACCCCAGCCATTTAAGCTGCCACGTAAGTAAACTTGAGTGTCTGCAAACATTTGCGCATTAAATACACTCAGCGTGGGTGCATTCAAATCACTGGCATCAAAAATGAACTGATATTCGCCCTCGGTTGCAACATCCATCGTCATATTAGCGCCTTTAACAGCTAATAACTTATCTTCGGCAACGGTTACGATTACATCCGCTTCACCGGAACCATAATCAACGGTATCCCAATCTTCAGAAGCAATTTTAAATTCATAACTACCTACACTGAGAATTTTAGTAAAGGTATAAACGCCTTTACCTTGATAGATTAACTCATCACTGGTGCCCCATTCATTTAAGCTGCCACGAACAAATACAGGCGTGCCAACGAATCGTTCTTCGTTATAAATTTTCAGCGTTGGATTGTCTTTATCGCTGGCATCAAACGAGAATACATAAGTTGCATCAATTGCGGCATTAAAGGTCATATTCGCGCCACTGCGCATTAAAGGCTCGGTTTGATTTTCCAACACTGCTTTATCAGCATCAGACAGCGCGCCAAAATCCACACTCGACCAATCTTCAGAGGCAATTTTAAATTCATAATCTCCCGCAGTTAAAGTAATAGCGATACGGTATTCACCATTGCCCATATACTCAAAGCTGTCAGCTGTGCCCCAATCATTTAAACTACCTCGCACATATACTGTGGTGCTGCCAAAAGGCACTACGTCTGGCGCGCCCACTGTTGCATTCGCACTTAAGCCTACACCTTGGTTCTCGCCTTGTGGTTTTACAAATACCGCGATTGTATAAGCTGGGACTGTAAATGTACCGTCGGTTTCACTGGCAGTAAAACTCACTCCAGACATACTGCTATCGGTGCTGTTTTTAAGTATTGGATGTAATTCAAACCCAGCAGCGGTTGGTACTGTATGTGAAAGCGCTTGCTCAGTTGCATTAATTACTACTACGAGCGCGTCAACTTGGTTATCTAAATCTGCAAAACCTTGACCGTCATCAATGCTCATTACAATCAAACCATGTTGCTGGTTTTTACCAACATTGTGAAAACCTACACGGTCAATAACATCTTGCTCTGTGGTTAATCTAAATAATGGGCTGCTACTACGAATAGCTAAAAACTCTTGGAACACATCCCCTGCGTAAGCTATATCTTGCGGCTGTGCAGCAGCTTGTGGATTACCTGAGACCTTAATGATTTCAGGCCATTTCTGTTGGTTTTTCTCAGCATTAGGTAAACCAATATTCCAATTATTATTTTCTTTCGTTAAATCTACCGCATTAAACCAATCCCCTGCATTGTAGCTGTCACGATCCATTGATTTTGAGCGTAGTAAATCAGCCCCAAGTTGCATAAACGGGATACCTTGGCTTACTAATGGAATTGCTAATGCCATATTATGCGCACGCACTCGTTGCTCAATACTCATACTTGTTGCATGTTTATATTGCAGTTGATCCCATAAGGTTTCGTTATCGTGCTTTGATACGTAGTTAATGCTGTCAGCAGGGTCTAAAGCATAAGCCGTCGGCTGAGTATTCCAGCTAAAGCTATTACCTTTTGCCGAATTACCTTTAAAGTCTTTCAGGATATAGTTTTGTAAATTACCCGCCAGTGATAAACGCAGAGTATCTTGGTCTGCTAAATTACCATCGGTCGGGTTATTGCTAAACATAGCCCCACCGCGCACAGCCTCACGGATGCGGTCATTGAATGTGCCAACTTCAGAGCCTGCCATATCAGCTTGCTTAGCTTGAGTGAACAATCGGTTATTAGCGACTTCACCAAAATCCCAGCCTTCGCCATAAAAGTAGTTGTCAGGGTCAACAGCTTGCACCGCTTCACGCGCTGCTAAAATTGATGATTTAGGCATGTGCCCCATAACATCAAAGCGAAAGCTGTCGTAACCAAAATCACGGGCAAGAATGACCAGTGAATCGCTAACAAACTTGTCCATCATCACATGTTCAGTCGCGGTGTTTTCACAACAGGTTGAACGCTCGATATCCCCCGTTATTTCACTGTATCTGTGGTAATAACCCGGCACGAGTTTATCAAACACTGATTTTTCCCAAATGCCTGATGACGTTGTATGGTTGTATACCACATCAAGAACCACGCGAAGGCCAATCTCTTGAAGTGACTGTACCATGGCGCGCGTCTCTTTAACCCGGGCAACCCCTTCACTGCTTGATGCATACGAACCTTCTGGGGCAATAAAGTGATGCGGGTCGTAACCCCAGTTAAAACCGTCTAAATCACGCATCGCGCTGGCAAGTGCTTGAGCATCATCAGAACCCGGAAAGTAGCTTTGCATTAAATCAGCAATGATGCTGTTTTTATTTTCGATTTTACAAGCATCGGCGGCATCGTCTATTCGCTCACATAACTTACCTAGGGTGTCAGTGATTTCAACGCGCTTATCCGCATCTTCTTCAATGGTGCCAATGTCTGTTACAGGGAGTAAGTGAAAATGCGTTAAACCTTTGTCAGCTAGTTGCTTAAGGTGCTGCATAGGGATGCTTTCAAGCTCAGTAAATGCTAAATATTTACCTTGGTTTGCTGCGCTTACTGACGTATCGCGAATACTAAAATCACGTACATGACCTTCATAGATAATGGCATCTTCCGGGTTGGTAATTGTTGGTACACTGCGCTCATCCCAGCCTTGTGGTTTGGTATCGTCATCATTTAAGTTGATCAACTGCGAATACAGGCCATTGCTTGATACATTCAGTGAGTAAGGATCGGTACTCCATAAACTTTCAATCGCTTGAGTAGTAGGGTGGTAAACATCAAACGCATAGCGGTAATAATGACGGTCGTATTTGCTGTCTAAACTCACTGACCAAATACCTGTATTGCTGTCTAACGTCATGGCAGTGCTATGTACTTGTGCTTTATCGGCGTCAAATACATTAAGCATCATATTGCTAGCGGTTGGTGCCCATACTGAAACATCAATTGCATTGTTATTATAATGCACGCCTAGCATGGCTTCATTTGCGTCGTTTTCACCTTGGGTGTAAAGTGCATCAAGGGCTTTGGCGGTTTGCACAAAACTTGCTTCAAGTAGCTTGCCTTCTGCATCGTAGCCCGCTACAACGAGCTGTTGTTTTATAAGTTGTTTTGCAGTAGCGGCATCCCAATTACCTTGATAGGCAGTCCAATCTGTTAAGTGCGGTACTTTCGCTGCTTGTGCATCGGTTAAACTCGTTGCCATTAATTCAACTGTTTCACCATTTAAGCCAGTATCAACATCAACAACCAAATCGGCAGCAGCTGATGAATGCAGCTTAATAATCTGCGTAAGCTCATTACTTGGCTTATACAGCACAGTATTTAAATCAATCCAGTGTGCTGATGCACCGTCAATTGCAACGGGGCGTTCGCCAAGCGCTTCTACTGGGTATTCAAATACTGTTGGCTCACCGTCAAAGGTAAAGTTCATACGTACAAAACGCTCGTCGTCCTGCATCAGTGGCATGGTTAAATCCACATCACCATGGGCTTTACCTGAACCTTCTGTGCCAATATGAATAATAAAATTAGCGCACTCGGTATAACCGTCTTTTAGCGCGACAATCCAATAAGCTCCATAGTTTGGATCGACACCATTATATTCATGGCCATTAGCCCAATCGGTGGCATCAAACGGCGGCGCGTAAGCATCACAGCCGTCGGTATTCCAAGAGTGTAAACGATAGCCTTCGTACCCTTCATTCTTATCACGTTTATAAAATAAAATAGCCTCACCTTCGCCTGCAAATACCACAGGGTCTGGTAAGTCGGGGTTATAGCCACTGGTACAGCTTTCATTATTTGCATCTGGAAACAGCGGTGCGTCACAAGAGATAGGCTCAGGATCAACACACTTAGTGCCTGCTGCATTAGGGACTTGCGGTACATCACAAGTCAATAAGGCTTGGCCTGCTTTTACATCGCTACTGCCTGAGCCTCCACAGCCAAACAGTAGTGTTAAGCTCACTGCTAATAGCAAATGAGTCAATTTAGTTATTTTATTCATTATTTATGCTCCAATTTGCTATTAGTGGCTATAGGTAAAACCTAAATAAACCTGACGACCAAAGTACTGGGTAGTACCGGTGATGTTTTCATTGCCAAAGTAACTTTGGGTTGGTTCATCAGTAAGATTATTAACCTGTAGCAACATGCCAAATGAGTCTGTAAATTGATAAGAGGTTTGAAAATCGACCACGGTCTCGGCATCAAAATTAACCACTTGCTCATTGATCGCCACTTGCTCTGAAACAAAGTCTGAGCGGTAACGCACATTAAGGCGGGTTTCAAAATTATCTAAGCTGTAAAATAAAGTGCCGTTTAACACGTTTTTAGACAAACCAGGTAAACCTTGTGTAACCGTTTCACCACCTAAGCTGGTGATAGATTCAACTTCGCTCTCGGTGTATGAATAGCTACCGTTAAACCCAAGGCCATCAAACGGCGCGGGTAAAAACGAAAATACTTGCGTGTAGGCAAGTTCAATACCGCGAATATAACCGCCATTGGCGTTATTTACCGCCGTTGTGTAAGTGCCGTTAGTTGTGGCAACTTGCTCACCACTGACTGGATTTTCTATATAGTCAGGGACGTTAAAGCCATTACCTTTAAAGTCAAACCCTTCAATGGCGATGGTATCGATAAACGAATCGATGTTTTTATAGAAACCTGCGATCACTAGCGCACCATCTGACTCATCAAAATAATGCTCGTAAGAGATATCGTATTGGTCGGCATAAAATGGTTTTAAGAATGGATTATTGGTACTTGAGCCGTTAATTTTGCCACTGGTTTTATCAGCTTGCGCACTGGCGTCCCCCGCTAGGCGATTAATCGGTGGGCGCGACATTACTTTAGCCGCCGCAAAGCGTAATTGCGTGTTATCCGTTAGCTGAAAGTTTAAATTAAGGGATGGCAGATAATCGGTATAAGTTGTGCCAAGTACATTAGGTAAATAATTTTTATTTATGATGCCGATACTGTCGGTAATGTTTTGTGCACCGAGTGATAAATCACCATTAACATTTTCTAAAATAGTGGCCGATTGGTCGGTATCAACACGGCGAATACCAATATTACCCAGTACCGGCATAGTACCAATTTCAGTATTAATATTAAGCATGGCGTAGGCTGAAAGCACTTCTTCATACACTGAGCCACTTTGTAACATGGTCCACGAATAGTTAGTGGTGTAACCTTGCGAGTCAACTACCCCATCTGCATTACCCCAAGTTTTAACTGGCTCTGGTGCGCCTTCAGGAAACCAAGCATTAAGCGCTTTGTCTAAATCAATCGCCAAATATGATGGGAAATAACTAAAGTCACCTTCCCAGTCAACAACATTTACCATGTCATTGGTTAAACGCAGTGGCGGCTCACTCACTGAAAAATCACCATCATTACCGTATTCAAACACTGAGCGGTTATTGCTGTATTCGCGATCTGAATAACGCGCGCCAAATTCAACAGAGCTAAACCAGCTGTTATTCAGCTCGTATTTAAAATCAAGGCGATAAGCGCTTACTTCATCTTCATTTTGATAAGGGTAAATACCGTATTTACTAACCATTACTCGGTCGATATCGCTAAATGCAGCCGCTTGATTAAAGCCTACATCAGGTAAATTTAAACCATTAAGTTGGTAGTTTATTGATACGTTTTTATCTAACACAGGTTCTTCGGCTGAGGCGTCTTCGGCAACCAACGCCCACAATAAGCCATTGCGAAAGTTACTTTTAGCCCGTGACAGCGACACATCAACATTAACGTTTAAACGTTCTGTCACTTGCCAATCGGCGTTAACACCGTAGCTATCTACTTCATCAAAGTCTTGGTTATCATCATTCACAATTTCAACGCGAGTGTAGCCTTTTGAAGTACGATTAACAGAGGCACCAACTACTGAATTTCCCTCTAGCTGAGCGTTTGTATAAGTGGCCGTTGGGCCACCTAATTTCACTCGTAACCCACGGGCAAATGACTCAGTATCAAAGCGTGATAAAAACACGTCCCCTTTTAATTTAAAATTATCCACCGGTGCCCATTCAATCGCCGCCATATAACCGTTACGGGTTTCTTCTCCACCTAAATGCTGAAGCTCAAAACCTTCGCTGATATACTCATTTTCAGGTTTAAGTTCGGGGCCATTAGTATCATTTGCAACACCATCAACGTCTTTATTATCGTTATAGGCAAGGCCAATAAACTGTGTTGCTACGCTGGGTTGAAATAACCGTGCATAACCAAGTGCTACACCTAAAGTATCGTCAAGATATTTACCTTGATAGGAAAAACTAATGCGGTCGCCAAACTCAGTGGCATCGTTCACCTCTGACGCTCGGTCGTTGTACATACCTCTGGCGTTAACCACAAACTTATGTTGCTGATCATTATCAAGCGGGCTAGCTGTTTGCAGTTCTACCGTACCTGCAACACCACCTTCGATAAGCGATGCTTTTGGTGATTTATACACGGCTGCTGAGCTGATCAATTCAGACGGATATTGGTCAAACTCAATACTACGGCTGCCACTAGTTGATACCTGTTCACGGCCATTTAAAGTTGAAAATACAAATCCACCGGACATACCGCGAATGTTGATTTCTGCCGCCTGCCCGCCGGTTCGTACCGCTGAGATCCCCGGTAACCGAGTGAGCGCATCAGCCATAGATACATCAGGCAAAGCACCTAAGTCATCCGCCGATAACTGCTCAGATACCGTATCAGTAAAGCGTTTTTGATTAAGTGATTGGATTAAACTACGACTAAAGCCACGCACTTCAATGACTTCAAGATCTTCTTCTAGTTGTGGTTTTTTTACGGTACTTTGCGCGTCACTTTCAACCGCAGCTAATACACTGCTGGCTGCAAACATTGCGAGCATTAACGCACTTAGTTTGAATTTCCCCATGAGCTTTCTACCCTATTGATTTTATAATTGTGTGCTGTTTGTTTTGAAATTATGGATAAAATAAAACCAATAAAGTGTAACTAAAAAGTAAAATAAGTGTGATGAATACGTATGCAGCAGTAAGGGCAATAGCTAGCAAGGTGAGGAACTTAGTTTAGAAGTGCTGCGATCATGTAGATAACGTAAAATAAATCGACTGACTAACGGAATAACTCAGTCATAAGCCACTATTACACAGGTGAATTAGAAATTGCTAAAAACAGCTTTAAAGGGAAGTAGTAAGGATTAGTTAAGTTTAATAAACTACACCATTAGCACCACCCTTATTGCTAGACCAATAAAAATCACCGCTAATATTTTATCAAACCATGGGGATGATTTAGTAAAAGCAAAGCGCTTCTTTGAAAGCTCTGTCAATGCTGCAACAATCAGATACCAGCCAGTATCAATAGTAAAAACCGTTAAGCACATAATCAAACCGACCTTAAAACTGAGATTGGCAGGATCTATAAACTGTGAAAACAGGGCTAAAAAGAATACCGCTAATTTAGGATTTAGAAACGCAATAGCAAAGCCGTCTTGCAAGGCTTGTTTTGCACTGCCACTTTGCTGAGCCACTTTTAACTCACTATTACTTGGTTTGGCTAATAAGATTTTAACCCCTAAATATGCCAAGTACGCTGCACCTAAGTAAACTAACACTTGATACACAGTAGGAAATTGCAACATTAGTGCACCGAGGCCAAGTAACGATGCTGCAGCATAAAAACCGACGCCAACACCATGACTCAGCGCTGCCAACATGCCGTTCTTCATACTGCCATGAATGCTGTGTTTTAACACCACAGCCAAACTTGGCCCAGGAGACATTGCACCCATCATACAAATGGCGACTAAGCTTAGCCACAGTGATAACGTCATTTATATTCCTTATAGTTCTTCATTTTCAATAAGTAAGATGTATGCATAAACTTGGCCGTATAATCCTGTAGAGGCGCTAACATTTATTACTTTCCAGCCATCTTGGTTTAATTGATAAATTCGCTCATTAAGTGCGTCAATATCAATACCGCCTCTAAAAAAGCCACGCTGCTTGTTAAACTCAATTATTTTCTGCATGGCTGTATCGCTTATAATTGATACTCAAAATCATAAATGTGTATACCTGCTTCGATGCGAATTGCCATTTTTCCGCTAAGGCCTGCAAGTTCATTACTGCCAGAATCTGGCACCACGTTTAAAATTAATGAATCTTGGCCTTTATCCATAGTGCCAAAATGTTGCAGCACAAAGCTGCCTTGAAGACCTGCAAGTGTGCCAACTACTTGTTCAATTGCCACATAACCGGCACTGCCTTGAGTTGCGGTCATAGCACTGAGCATTTCGCCAGTGCTGGTTGCATCAAGCTCACCTGTAAACGTTTTATCAATCGACATACGACCCAGGTTTACGCCATCAATGCCCTTTGCATAACCTTCAATAGGATTGAGTTTAACGTTAAATTCGCCCGTTACTTTTTCAGTTGTCATGGTTAGTCCCTTAGTTAGTTATTGAAATTATGATTTAAGTAACCATATCTATACCCTATTCATCTAAAAGAATCCACTATGAGCAATAGTAAAACCGAGCAAAAAGACAAAGCTGCTTTTAGTAGTTTAATTCCTATTTTTCAGTTTATTAAGCCGTATAAATGGGTGGTTTTTGCAGCTCTTGCAGCATTACTTGTTACTGCCGGGGTTAATTTATCATTGGGCCAAGGAGTTAAATTTGTTATTGATCACGGCTTTATTGCGGGCTCTCAAGAACAATTAAAACAAGCCATAATCGTGCTAATTGGCTTGATCAGCTTATTAGCCATAGGAACATTCAGCCGTTTTTATTTAATGTCATGGATTGGTGAGCGCGTCAGTAATGATATTCGTAAAGCGGTATTTGATCGCATAGTCACCCTCCACCCGAGTTACTTTGAAGAAAACCGCAGTGGCGAATTAATGTCGCGCTTAACAACCGACACCACTTTGTTGCAATCAATCATTGGCTCGTCATTTTCAATGGCACTGCGCAGCGCTCTGATGCTAGTCGGTGGTTTAGCCATGTTGTTATTTACTAACTTAAAACTCACTTTAGTTGTAGTTGCCTGTGTGCCGCTGGTGTTAGTACCCATGATGATTTTTGGTAAAAAAGTACGCAAACTTGCCAGCTCCAGCCAAGATGCGATTGCCGATATCAGCACTTATGCGGGAGAAATAATTCAAAATATTAAAGTAGTGCAAAGCTATAGCCACGAACAACGCGAACAACACGCTTTTGCACTAGAGACCGAAAAAGCCTTTAACGTTGCGAAAAGCCGCATTAAACAGCGCTCATTTTTAATTGCTGCAGTAATATTTTTGACCTTTAGCGCAATTAGCGTGATGCTGTGGATAGGTGGTAGTGATGTACTGGCAGGCACAATGACTGGCGGTGAGTTAGGTGCATTTGTGTTTTACGCCATTATGGTAGCGATGTCGGTAGCAACCGTTGCTGAGGTATATGGCGAGCTACAACGTGCAGCGGGCGCTGCCGCGCGGTTACTTGAACTGCTCGCGGTTAAAAGTGAGATCACAAACCCTGCAGCACCACAAGATCAGTTATTACATAACAACTCTAACGCTCCAGCCATTAGTCTTGATAAAGTAACTTTTAATTATCCATCGCGTCCTGATGTGAGCGCCTTAAAAACTATTTCATTAACGATTGAACAAGGCCAAACAGTAGCAATCGTTGGTCCGTCAGGTGCTGGTAAAACCACGTTATTTGAATTACTACAACGCTTTTATGACCCTGCAGGTGGCGACATTAAGTTTCATAATATTAATATCAAAGATCTATCCCTTAATACGCTCAGAAACAGCATGGGCATGGTGGCACAAAACCCGATTTTATTTAGCTCTGATGTGATGCATAACATTCGTTATGGCAACCCAGATGCAAGCGACGAACAAGTATATGCTGCCGCTAAGCATGCTCACGCGGATGAATTTATTGCACAATTACCTAACGGCTACGAGAGCTTTTTAGGCGAGCAAGGGGTGCGCTTATCAGGCGGCCAAAAACAACGAATTGTATTAGCAAGAGCAATATTAAAAGACCCAGAAATACTGTTACTCGATGAAGCAACCAGCGCTTTAGATGCGCAAAGTGAGCATCATGTACAAGCTGCGCTTGAACATTTAATGCAAAACCGTACTACGCTTATCATTGCCCACCGCCTCGCCACAGTAAAACATGCTGATATGATAGTGGTAATGGAGCACGGAGAGATAATCGCAACAGGTACTCATCAACAATTGCTAGCGAGTAATCCACTATATCAAATATTATGTGAGCTGCAGGTTAATAAGGATTGAAGCGGTAAGCGGTAAGCGGTAAACGGTAAGCGGTAAGC
>NZ_JACJEV010000034.1:0-41768 GCF_014164235.1 Pseudoalteromonas sp. SG44-17
TGTTAGTTAAAATCCCAATGGCGGGCACTGTTTCAAGCTTAAACGTATCTGTAGCAACAGGTATTTGTTTATTTGAAGTACTGCGTCAGAGAAATACGACACAGCCATAAAAGAAAAGCTTTAAGCTTGTAGCCGTCAGTTTAGAGATAAAATTTGAAACCATGCTTGACTTAATAAGCATGGTTTTTCTTTTTGAGCGGATAGCTGATTTTTCAACTTACCACTTAAAGCTAAAAACCTACTTGCTTAATTTTCCGACTAAGCGTAAAATGCGCGCTCATTTCGGCCTATTTAATATTAATTCCTTGCCTTAAACCGACCGGCTGAAACGGTAGAAGGCTCTATTAACCGTAAGGAATATCCATGCGTCATTACGAAATCGTATTCATGGTTCACCCAGATCAGAGTGAGCAAGTTTCTGGTATGATCGAACGTTATACTGGTTCTATCACTGAAGCTGGTGGTGTTATCCACCGTCTTGAAGACTGGGGCCGCCGTCAACTGGCATACCCAATCAACAAGCTTCATAAAGCTCATTATGTTCTTATGAACGTTGAAGCACCTACTGAAGTAATCAGCGAGCTAGAAACTACTTTCCGCTACAACGATGCAGTGCTTCGTAACTTAGTTATGCGTACTAAAGACGCTGTAACTGAAGCATCTCCTCTTGTAAGAGAAGAGAAGAAAGAAGCACCAGCTGCTTAATTGTTTTGAGTCCAAGCATGGCACTTGATCAGCGATAATTTTAAGGTAAACCATATGGTCAGTCCTTTTATGAATCAGCTGGTTATTTCTGGGGTTGTTTGTAAAACACCTAAGTTTAGCCAAAGCCCTGCTGGTATCCCGCATTGTATTTTTGTTGTAGAACACAAATCAATGCAAATTGAAGCAGATCTTAACCGTAATAGTTATGTACGGCTTCAAGTGGTTGCTAGTGGTAAGCAAATGCAACAACAGACTCAACATTTGCACGTTGGGCAGGCATTGCAAGTGAGCGGTTTTTTAAATCGTCACGAAGGTCGTAACGGCCTTAGCCAATTGGTTTTGCATGCTCAGCATATAGAAAGAATTATTTGAGGAATTTATCTCATGGCACGTTATTTCAGACGTCGTAAGTTCTGCCGCTTTAAAGCGGAAGGCGTACAACAAATCGATTATAAAGATCTAGCTACTCTTAGAAACTATGTTACAGAAAGTGGCAAAATCGTACCTAGCCGTATTACAGGTACTAGCGCTAAATACCAGCGCCAGCTAGCAACTGCTATCAAGCGTGCTCGCTACTTAGCCCTTCTTCCATACACTGACTTACATAAGTAAGCAGCGGATTAACACGTTTTTAAAAGGTGTAGAAACATGCAAGTTATTCTACTAGATAAGATCGCTAACCTAGGTGGCCTAGGTGACCAGGTTGTAGTTAAATCTGGCTTCGCACGTAACTTCCTTTTCCCACAAGGTAAGGCAGTTCCTGCAACTAAAGCTAACGTTGAAACTTTTGACGCACGTCGTGCTGAGCTTGAAGCGAAAATCGCTGACCAGCTTGTTGCTGCACAAGCACGCGCTGATAAGCTTGAAGCATTAGCTGAAGTTACATTAGTATCTAAAGCCGGTGACGAAGGTAAGTTATTCGGTTCTATCGGTACTCGCGACATCGCTGACGCTATCTCAGCTGTTGGTGTTGAAGTTGCTAAGTCAGAAGTTCGTTTACCTCTAGGTACTATCCGTGAGACTGGCGAATTTGACGTATCAATCGCAGTTCATTCAGAAGTAACGGCTACTATCAAAGTAATCGTAATCGCTGAAGCTTAATTTCTAATTAAGCGAAAAAAGCCGTGCTGAAAAGCACGGCTTTTTTGTTTATTATTCTCACACATATCACTAGCTAGCATATCATTTCCCACATAAATAATTGATTAAAGTCCCTTTTTTAGGTTTTTTATCTGGTATAGTTTGATTTAAAATAAAAACTAATTATTTATACCTATTAAAATGTAGCTGCATTGTAATTAGGTTACAGATTATTGACAGTGACAGCGTTGTCACTGTATATTGTTTGTGCACTGGGCATAGTGTTAAGGATGTTTAAATTGAAAGAGCAGATGATAAAAAATGCGAAGCTTTCTTCTGGTTTCACATTAATCGAGTTATTAATAGTCGTTGCCATTCTAGGCATATTATACAGTGTAGCTATGCCTTCATATATTGAGCATATGGAGCGTAGTCGCCGTGCCGATATTCAACAAGTAATGTTGCAACATGGTGCAGTATTAGAGCGTATTTATTCGCGTAATGGTGGTTATCCAAATGCTTTTGATACGGCAAAAAATACAGATTTTTATACTTTTACTTATACAGCGCTAAACCGCGTTAGTGGCGCTGCAGCTGATGCTAATTTTAAAAGTCGTGCTTTTACATTAACTGCAACCCCAAAAATCGGTTCTGCCCAAGCAGGAGATCGCTGTGGTGCATTAGTGATTAAGCATGATGGCACACAATCAGCTGATGCTAATAGTTGCTGGGAGTAACAATGACTAGAACAGCCGGTTTTACATTAGTGGAGTTGATGATTGTGGTTGGGATCGTTGCGATTATGGCGGTATTAGCGTTTCCTTCTTTTAGCCAGCAAATCATGCAAGATCGGGTTGTTACCACCGCAAATCAGCTCAATAGTGTGTATAAATATGCGCGCAGTGAGGCGGTAAAACGTAATCGTGAGATTAAGCTAGTGGTAAGTGGTGATAAATGGCAGGTAACAGCAGCTGTTGATGGTGTTGATACAGTATTAAAAGAATTCGTCATCCAACATCATGGTGTAACAGTTGGTTTAGTTGATCGTACCGTGTGGTCAAGTGGCGAAATCTCTGCGGCGAGCGAGATTTTAATTAAAGATGACAATGATAAAACGGTAGATTATTACTTGTGCATTTTAAAAAGCGGCCAAAATTGGTTAGCTGAAAAATCAGTGGCATGTGCATAATGATTAAACAAAGTGGCTTTTCATTATTAGAAGTGATGCTGTCAGTTGTTATCGCCGGTATTGCTTTATTAGGGTTGGCAGCAGCTCAGCTCAAATCGCTACAATATGCCACTAACAGTTTTAATTACACTGTATCGCTGGTGCAAGGGCAAAATACTTTAGAGCGTATTTGGCCTCGCTTGTGTGAGTTACAAACGACAAATCCAGCTTTATTCACGGATGCTAACTTTCGTGCCTCTTTAGACCCGCAAATCGATGATTATCAGCTGAGCTTACCTGCGGCGTATGCGCATGATATGCAAATCACAGTTTCATGGGCTGATGAGCGGATCAAGCAACAAGACCCTGCTCAATTAGAAAATCAAATTACCTTAAATGCTAGTTACCCTGAGCTACCAGTTGGGTGTATTTGATGATGGCAATTTATCGTCCGCGAGGTTATACCCTTGTAGAACTGATGGTGGCTCTAGCCGCTGGTTCATTCCTACTAGCTGGAGTTAGCCTTTCATACTCAGCTATTAAAGGCACTATTTCAGTTAGTAAAGAGCTTGAAAATGCGCAAGAAGTAATACGTTACACAAGTAAGGTTTTTACGCGTAGCATTAAACAAACACCAAGCGCACCTTTGGTTGCAGCAGATGGCTCGGCAATTACTGTTACTCAGCCAACTGGGGTTATCACCTGTAATGGCAGTGTATCAACAGCTGATATAAATGAAGTTTATAGCCTAGTAGGCAATAATTTAATGTGTACATTAGGAGCAGCTCCAGCAGAGCGGTTATTGACGGGAGTCGCCCGGTTGAGTTTTGCAATTGATAATAACATTGTCACTATTAATGTTGGCCCAGAGAACTTACCTGCGCAATTTGGAAACACTATTGCCATTGATATTGCGGTCTCTAATGTTATTTTAAACAATGCTTTTGGTGGTGTGTAATGGCTAAAAAACAAAGTGGTTTTACGCTTGTAACAGTACTTATCCTCACCAGTATGGCGAGTATTGTGGTACTTAATTCATTGCGTGAAAATATTATTCAAGAGCGTATGAGTGGCAATTTTCAAAAGAAAATAAATAGCCGTTTACTCGCTGAAAAAGGTGTTTTCGAAGAAGCTAAGTTATTACAGCAAGCTTTTTCAGATGATAAAACCTTAGATATCGATGGCTTGATCGCAGCTACAGGCGCAGCATCAGGCCGCGGTTTGATTGGTGAAGATGCAACTTATAATGCCAGTATTAGTAAAAATGCTGCTGGAGAGCTGGAAATCATCAGCTTGGGTGAGCGTTATGGTGGTGATGCACAAAGTAATTTAGTCGCACGGTTTGGATTTACGCCAGGTAAAGGAGGCTCTGTTTTTGAGAACGCAATTGTGGGCTGTGAAGGGGTGTCACTCAGTGCCAGTGGTCGAATTGATAGCTATGACTCAAGTAAAGGGGATTACGATCCTGACAAGGCTGAGGCTGGCGCTGTCATAGGCACGGTTTATAAAGATAAGGATGTTACATTATCAGGTGCTTCAACTATTTGGGGGAGTGTTCATGCGACTGGCAGTATTACTTTTTCCGGCTCATCTCCAATCACAGGCACATTGCGTGCAAATAACCATATTACAATTGATTCGAATTTTACAGTATCGACTGATCCTGTTTTACCCGATGGTTTTCCACTTGATACAGCTGTAGGCGGAGATGTTTTATCGGCGGGAGGGGTTACCTGGAAGCAAGGAAAAATATTAGGCGTAGTTAGAGCAAATAAAGATCTTAACTTCCCTAATAACAGTGCGAGTACTGTGCTAGAAAATAGAAATAATGACGGCTTAGACGTTTTATATGGCGGCAAATTAAATGCAAAAGATTTAGCACCACACCTTGAACAAGGTGGTATTCCTTACTCAGATCCACGTTATAATGTATCACCAAATGTTGAGTTGGTACCTTTTCAAGATCCTGATAATTTTACAGCAGGGCAAACACAGTGCGATTCAATAAATATAACAACGGTTGTTGATGGTCTGGTTGATCCTAGCGCCGAAAATATTATTGTGAAACACGGTAGTTCAACACTAGTCTCTGATAAGCCAGAAACACGTGTTATCTACGAGTTAACGCCTGAGATAGCTCAGTCTAAGATTGAAAATCAAGGTGATTATGTATGGGAAAAGTGGTTAGGCGCACGTCCTGCGACACTTAATTATACGTTAAACACAATTGAGAACGTTGTTGATGTAAAAGTATTAAAAGCAGGTAACTTCTCATTAAATAATGGCATTTTAAAAGTCGCGGGTGGTGATGTAACCTTGATAGTAAATGGTCACTTCATGATGGAAGGCGCTTCAGAGATCCATATAGCACAAGGCAGCAGCTTAAGCCTTTATGTCAACGGTAAAGTAAAATTGAAAGCGTCTCCAGGGTCGATCACAATGAAGCATGGGTTAACCAAAACTGGTAAACCGGTATTCAGTATTTATTCCAGCAATGAACAAGCCAATGGTATTGATATTGATGCTGATGCTAATTTGTATGCAGCCATCTATGCGCCAAAGACTGATGTTAAAGTCGTCGCTAATGGTGGTTTCAGTGGCTCAATTCGGGGCAAAACGGTTTCAGCGTCTGGCAAAGGTGGTATTCACCATGATTCAAATCTAGCAAATATAAGTAGTGGTGGGGGCAGCGCGTCTGACGGCAAATTAGTTTTCCTTGGCTGGTCATATAAAGTACCGGAAAAAACCACTGAAGGGCCCGAAGAAGATCCCCCAGAAGCAACGTTATAAAACCACTTGATAAAACGGCTAGCTGATAAGTTAGCCGTTTTTTGTTAAAAATAATTTCATGTCATTTAAACCTTTTCACTTACATCTCACGTCTAACTATTCAAGAAACTTAAAATTCTGAAAGATCGTATTTCCTGAGTGCTTAGGTATACTCATTTCATAATAATAATCATAAAGGGACAACATCAACGATGTTGATAGATGCAAAACATGCTTTTACACAGCTAAGCGAAGATGCACTTATTACCCGTGTAAAAAGCGGTGATCAAAATGCTTATGCTGCACTTTATGAATTACATGTAAAGCGGGTTTATGGATTGTGCTTACGGTTACTCGCAGATCGCGAACATGCCGAAGATGCAACTCAAGAAGTATTTGTGCAGCTGTGGCATAAAATCGCTAGCTTTGAAGGACAGTCACAGTTTTCAACTTGGCTGCACAGTGTCACCAGTAATATTGCGATTAGCTATTTACGTAAACATAAGAATTGGTTGCAAAAAGTAGTGAGCTTCGAGCAAAGCGGTATGGATGAACAAAGCGCAACAGATTGCCAAGGTCTAAATGGACTCGACAAGTTAGTATTACGACTACCTGAGCGAGCTCGTATGGTATTTGTGCTGCACGCCATTGAAGGTTATCGCCATGAAGAGATTGCCACTATGTTAGGAATGGCAGTGGGTTCTAGTAAGTCGCAATTTCATCGCGCCCGTCAGTTATTAAAAGAGTGGTATGAAAATGAGTAAGCCTAATTTTGAAACATTTTTAGCTGAGTCAATCAATAACACTGAGTCAGAGATCTCACCACAAAAAGATTTATGGCCAGGTATCGAAAAAGCATTAACGCATGCTCCTCAGGCGCAAGGTAAAGCTGCGCTGTGGCCTAAATTAGCGGGTGTGGCAGCATGCTCAGTGGCGGCTTTATTAACCGTGCAGTTGCTGTTTTCCGGCTCTGAGCCTGCGACAAGTGTGGTGATGAGTGACTATTTTACCCAGCAAAAACAAACCTTGTTGGTGCAATATCAAAATCAGCCTGCATTGACAGATAACTGGCAACAGCAATTAACAGAATTAGAGGACGCTGAGCGGGCAATAAAGCAAGCCCTCGACAATGAGCCTGAGAATCCAGCGTTATTAAAAATGCTCGCACAGGTTTATCAGCAGCAATTAGATCTAATCAATAAGGTGCATGCACCGAAGTGGCAACAAATTTAGGAGTATCAACCATGAAAACATTACTATTAGCACTAACTTTATTGCCGTTTTTCGCCTCTGCTGGTGAGAAAATCAATGAACAAATTGAGGTGCCCGCTAATAAGCGTATTTTTATAGATAACCAACGCGGTGATGTACGTATTGAGGGCTGGGATAAATCACAATTACAGATCACCGGTGAGCTTGATGATAAAGCACAAGGGTATCGTTTAGAAGTGGCAGGAGATCGTATCGAATTTATCGTTAAAATGCCGCGTAACAATAATAACGGTTGGAATAGTGGCGATGGTTCTCAATTAGTTATTTATATGCCAAATAGCAGCGAACTTGAATTTACCGGTGTTAACGCCACTATCAGTGCTAAAAATTTGATCGCCGGGGCTGATATTGATGTCGTTAATGGTGATATTAACTTACAAAACATCAGTGGCAATATTAGTGTGGATACCGTTAATGGTGATGTCAGTGCGATAGGCTTAAAAGGTGATATACGCTATGAAACCGTAAACGGCGAAATTAATGACAAAGACTCACAAGGCACGCTGCGCTTTACTGCTGTCAATGGTGATATTAAATCCAAAACAGCAGCTCAAGAAGTTCGCTTAGAGAATGTTAATGGCGATATCGACTTTGCTTTTCAGGCATTAAAAAGCTTACGTATTAGCACGGTAAATGGTGAGAGTGAAATACATATTAATGAGTTACTAAAAGGTGCGCAAATTACTTATGAATCTGTTAGTGGCGATGCCGATTTTTACTTCCCGACGGATGTTTCTGCGCGGTTTGAAATTGAAGCGCATGCCAATGGTAAAATTATTAATGAGTTGAGTGACGATAAAGTTAAAAAAGCGAAATATGGGCCATCAAGTGAATTGGAGTTTGCGGTTAATGGTGGTGATGCTGATATTGAAATAGACACTATCAGTGGGCGCATAGAATTACGTAAGCAAAAGTAATCTCCCGTAGCAAAGTAGGAAAAGAAATCCTGCTTTGCTCTTTGCACAACGTAGCCAAGTAGATAGAATAGAGGCCATTCATTGTTAGTATTGCGAAGTTATGGCTAAACCAGATAAACAAGTCGACACTCTTAAAGTTCCTCCTCATTCCATTGAAGCAGAGCAATCTGTTTTAGGTGGCTTAATGCTTGATAATCAAGCCTTTGACCGTGTTGCCGAGTTGGTCGTTTCGCAAGATTTCTATACACGTACCCATAAGCTTATTTTTGAAGCCATGGTCGAGCTTGCTGAAATAGGCGATCCAATCGATTTGATCACCATATCAGAGAGCTTAGAGAAAAAGAATTTACTCAGTGGTATCGGTGGTTTTGCTTATTTAGCTGAAATTGCTAAAAATACGCCAAGTGCGGCGAACATCGACGCCTATGCGAATATCGTACGCGAACGTGCTGTGGTACGTGAAATGATTGGCGTTGCCAATGAAATAGCCGAAGCAGGTTTCAATCCGGAAGGGCGCACCAGCCACGATTTACTCGACTTTGCAGAGAGTAAAGTGTTTAAAATTGCTGAGCAGCGGACAAAAAGTAACGATGGTCCGCAAAGTATTCACAGCATCTTAGAAAAAACAGTCGATAAAATCGAAGAGTTGTACCAGTCGCCACAAGATGGTGTGACGGGGGTAAGTACCGGTTATGCCGATCTAGATAAAATGACCACTGGTTTGCAGCCATCAGATTTAATCATTGTGGCCGCCCGTCCGTCGATGGGTAAAACCACATTTGCGATGAACTTAGCTGAACATGCCGCAATGACACAAGATAAGCCTGTGCTTATTTACTCATTAGAAATGCCCTCGGAGCAGATTATGATGAGGATGTTGGCATCCCTTGGTCGAATTAATCAGACCAAAGTGCGCACCGGTCAATTGGATGATGACGATTGGGCGCGTCTTTCATCAACCATGGGGCTACTGATGGAAAAAGGAAAGATGTATGTTGATGATGCATCAGGTCTAACTCCAACAGATGTTCGCTCACGTGCGCGTCGTATAGCTCGTGATCACGGTGGGATAAGTATGATCATGGTCGATTACTTGCAGCTGATGCGCGTTCCCAGCCTCTCTGATAACCGTACTTTAGAGATTGCTGAAATCTCACGGTCACTTAAATCATTAGCAAAAGAACTCCAATGCCCAGTCGTAGCACTGTCGCAGCTAAACCGTACTCTAGAGCAGCGTGCCGATAAACGCCCAATTAACTCCGACTTACGTGAATCAGGCTCTATCGAGCAGGATGCCGATTTAATCATGTTTATCTACCGCGACGAAGTATATAACGAAGACAGTACTGAGAAAGGGATTGCTGAAATTATCATAGGTAAACAACGTAATGGTCCAATTGGTAAAGTACGTTTAACTTTCCAAGGTCAGTTCTCGCGTTTTGATAATTACGCCGGACCTGCTGTAGATGATGATTACTGATGCGTTTAGCTATTGCCGAAATTAACTTACAAGCACTTGCTCATAATTTAGCGCAAGTGCGACAGTTTGCGCCTAATAGTAAAGTTATGGCGGTATTAAAAGCCAATGCTTATGGCCATGGTTTAGTGAAAATAGCGCAGCACCTTAATGATGCTGACGCATTTGCAGTGGCACGAATAGATGAAGCTCTAGCACTGCGGGCGGGTGGGCTGACCAAGCCTATTGTGTTGCTGGAAGGTTTTTTCCATCAAGATGATTTGCCGATTTTATTAGCCAATAACTTTCAAACCATTATCCATGATGAAAATCAGCTCAGGGCACTTGAAAATGCAAAGCTCGATGAACCAATCAGTTGCTGGTTAAAAATCAATACCGGTATGCATCGTTTAGGGATTGCACCAACGCAGTTGAATGATTTTTATCAGCGCTTGCAAGCGACGAATAACGCTAAAGATACAATCAATTTAATGACGCATTTTTCCAGTGCCGATGATGTTAATGATCCCAAAACAGCTGAGCAAATTGCTTTGTTTGATTCATTAGTGCAAGGCAAACAACAAGCACATTGTTTAGCAAATTCGGCTGGTATTATAGCTTGGCCTGCAGGTCATGGCGACTGGGTACGTCCAGGCTTGATGATGTATGGTGTATCACCAATGCTTAACACTTCTGGCAAAGACCATCAGCTGAAGCCAGTGATGCGCTTAACCACTAAGGTCATTGCAATTCGCGATGTTGATGCCGCGCAAGGTGTTGGTTATGGTGGTTGTTGGCAAAGTGCTCAGCCGACTAAGCTTGCAGTGGTTGCCATGGGCTATGGTGATGGTTATCCGCGCCATGCTAGACATGGCACACCTGTAGTGATTGCTGGCAAACGTTATGGTATTGCTGGCAACATCTCTATGGATATGATCAGTGTTGATATTGGTGCAAATGCTGATGGCATCAAAGTCGGCGATGAGGTGGTGATGTGGGGCCCAGAATTACCCGTTGAAGAAATCGCCCAATGTGCCACGACAATCCCTTACGAGTTAGTCTGTAATATTACCCCACGGGTAAGCTATGAATATTTAGAGTAATGCTAAGCGTTACTCTTTGATAAAATACACATCGCTAAAACCCATGCGAGCAAACTCTTCATCACGAAAATTACGCACTGCCGCAGAACCTTTTGAAGTCATAGCAATTTGTTGTTCCATCTTTAAATAATTTGTTAAATCAATCCCTTCAGCCGCGGCAATAGCCTGATACATATCGCGATATTTATCTTTTGCAAAATTAATTTCGCGAGGCTGATTTTTAAATTTGTACGTAATGCGTCGTGCCATGAGTCACTCATAAAATAATTTAATTGCGTTAATTTTACACCTTCTTCGACATCCGCTCTACCTTTGAATGACTTGTAGCTTAGCTCAAGTTACAATAACGGTCATATTTTTAAATAAACCAAGGAATTGTCATGAAATTATCTGTAGAGATCAGTAAGTACCCACTTCATCAAGATTATATCCCATTTATTAAGGGGTTTATTGATCGCTTAAATGAATATGACGATTTAAAAGTAATAACAAATACCTTGTCGACGCAAATTTTTGGGGATTACGATTTAGTAATGTCAGTGCTTAGTACAGAGATAAAACGTTCATACGAAGAGTTTGGCAAAGCTATTTTTGTTTGTAAATTCCTCAATGGTGATCTCTCTCCCCAATAGCAGCTAAAGCCTTAGTGGATCAATTATGGAATTTATTACAGAAACTCTCGCAGGGTTTACTGCAATGTCGCACTGGGAATATATCGCAGTGGCGCTCTCTATGGCATATTTGCTATTAGCAATAAAAGAAAATCTGTGGTGTTGGCCTGCGGCATTTTTTAGCACCCTTATTTATACCATAATGTATTGGAATGGTGCTTTATTAATGGAATCGCTATTGCATTTTTACTATATGTATATGGCGGTTTATGGGTGGGTAATATGGCGAAAAGGCGACGCTAATAAACATCAATTAGTGATTACCTCATGGTGCTTGCATCAACACTTATTCATTATTATTGCGACTTCGATTGTGGCATTAATATTTGGTTATGTGATGAACAATCACACCCATGCAGACTTTGCTTATTTAGATAGTTTTACAACCTGTTTTGCTGTTGTTACAACGTATTTAGTTGCGAAAAAAGTACTGGAAAATTGGCTGTATTGGATTGTTATTGATGCGGCTTCGATGTATTTGTATTACGAGAAAGGCTACTACCCAACATTAGCGCTGTTTATTTTCTACACCATAATGGCAGCATGGGGGTTTAAAACCTGGTATGAAGAGTATGAGCAAAATCAAGCTAAGCCTTTGGCGCAATTATAAGAAGCAGTATGACAGGTAAAGAAATTAGCGGCATTTTTGCCGCTTTTGATCCACAACTAAAGGTATTGAGCAATGAGCGGCTATTTAGCGGCTTAAGTAACGATAACTTTTTAGTGCGTACTGCACAGCAGGCTTTTTTATTAAAGTGCTATCGCGAGCATTGGCCAGCGCAAGGCTTGGCAGCACAAACTGTATTTGCGCAGCAGCAGGTATGCCCCAAACCACTGTGGACTGATGAAGTTAACAAGCTGGCGATTTTTGAATACCTAGAGGGGGATATTGCACAAGGGGATTACACTTTAGAGTTGTTGCAAAAGTTGATTGCTTTTCATTGCCATGATGTTGTTACTGAGGCGATGGATATAAAGTATGAGCTGGATTTTTATAAACAAACTCGCTTATATCAGCAATATCAAGCAAGCGTTGAGGATGCATTAAAGCAAATCGCGTTATTACCCCGTGATGAAGGTTTTTGCCATAATGATTTAGTAAAAGAAAACATTATTGTGAATAGCCAAGGCATGTTTTTAATTGATTTTGAGTACGCTAAAAGTAATGACGTATACTTCGATTTAGCAGCACTAACTGTTAGCTTTGCGTTGAATGATAAGCAAAAAAATAGCTTACTTTCAAACTACCAACAGCAATTGCCTGCTATTCAAAAATTTCACAATTCACTGCAAAAGCTTGAATGCTATCAGTTGGTGTTTTTAGTGTTGTGTATTTGTTGGTATAGCGCACGCTCAGTCGATAATAAAGTGACTGAGTTGCGTACGCAGTTGGATTGTTTGATTAGCTCAATGGAGCATCGTTAAAGACCACCAAAACGCGCCGCAAGTTCTTTGTATTTTGCAACTTCATCTGCATCAAATAGTGGTTCGCCGTTTTCATCAACAGATTTCGATATTAATAAACTTTCCCGGGCAAGACGCTTTACACGTTCAACTTTAACCCCTAAAAACTCCGCTACTTGCTCGGTTGACATTAAACTCATAGATACTTCCTCATGTTAAACCTTTTACAAGCGCCTTAAAAAGTCGTTAAACGGGCATTTATATGTTGCAAAATGGTTAGTGATTTTTATTAAGTATAATTTAATAGCTGTTTTTTGCTTGCTTGTGAAGTAATTTATTATAATTTGCTGAATTATTAAGCATCTAAGCGATAGAAGCTAGCATTTAATTGCATATGCCTTTATTATTGCTCGGCCTAAGCACTGATATCGCGAGTTGGTGTGGTGGCACAAATGTGCTCTCGTGGTGAAATGGATATCACGTGGCCCTCCGGAGGCTGAGTTGTAGGTTCGATCCCTACCGAGAGCGCCATTTGCAATAATGCCCAGCCTTTCATCAAAGGCTATCAATAATAACTCTCTATCTTACTCCACTGTGTTTGCCCTCAATCACACTCTTTTAGTACTCATGATGTAAATAAACCCCTACTAATATTTTGAATTAAATAAATTGCACAAGTGGTAAAACTGACAACTGGACTATACTCATAATTCATTATCTTAGGGAATTGTATTATGCACTACAGCTCGCCTCCATTAAAAATGGGGGGATTACAGTTTCATGTCCTTTTGCATACTAAGTAAGTCGAGCACAGTTGTTATTAGGCAATGCCTGTGAGTGTTGTGTTAAATGAGCTCTTTAGCAAAGGGTACTCTGGAGATTGAATGAATATTAAAACCCGTATTCTGGTGTTTGTCATTTTGTTTGAGATATTGGCTTATTCAACCCTACAGTTATTCAACACGCTAATTTACAAAGAATCTTTGGATGAATTTAAGCAAAATGAAATTCAGGCTGTGTTTAATGGCACTATTTCCCGTATCAATCATCTTACAGAACAAATGCAAGGTCATGCGATCGATCTGGCTCTAAGTGGTGAACAGTTATACTTTCTGCGTCATCAAAAATCTACTCCCATGGCTGATATCAAGGAACTGGCTCAGCGCACGTTACAAAACAAGTTTACTAGTTTTGAGCAAGCTATGGGCGGAGGGCTTTGGTATCAACCGCAGGTACTGGATGAGCAGTATCGTTATTTTGGCCCATATGTATATAAAGAAAATAAACAGCTGCAATTTACGTGGGATCTCAATACACCACAGTACGATTATTTTTCTCAGGATTGGTACCAGCTTGCTGTACAGCAAGGGTGGGGATTAAACCAATCAAGCTATCGTCCTATATTTTGGACTAACCCTTATTACGATGATGCAGGCTCATTCTCGTTGATGATGACCATAGATGCGGTGATGCTTGACGATAACCGCAGTCCGATTGGTATGGCGACGCTCGACTGGTCTTTAGCTGAGTTAAGTGAGTTTTTAGTCAGCATTAAAGTGACCGAAAATGCACAATCATTTTTATTTCACCGGGATTCTGAGTTAATTATTGGCTTTACAGACAAGCCTCAAACGGTACAGCAGTTGACCGATGACTTTCCTTGGGCGGCAACATTAGTAGCTCAAAGTCGGTTAAGTAAGGTCAATAGCTTTGGGTTTGAGCAGCTAGCAATTGAAGATAAGTATATTTTTTATCAGCTTAGTGAGAGCGGTTTTATCTTTGGCTCATTAGTTCCTAAAAATGATTTAAGTAAACAAGTTGATAAAGTGTCTTCTTGGGCTTTAATCACAGGCAGTGGCATAGGGCTCGGCTTTATTATACTGATGATTTTTATCCTCAAAGCTTTGTTTAGCCCTTTTGATCAGGTATTAAATATCATAAAAAGCTCTATTCGTTATGGTAGTAATAAGCAAGTTAATCTACTGCCAGTTGAGTATGCTAAACGCAATGAGTTTACCCCAATTATTACTGCTTTAAATGATGTGTACTTACAAGTAAAAAGCTACGTCAGTGAGATTGAAGATGCGAATACCAAGTTGATGTCTTCACAGCAACAAGTAAAACAGTTAAATGCGGTACTTGAGCGTAAAGTGGCTCTGCGTACTGCTGAGCTTGAGACTAAGACCAAAGAAGCAACATTATCGCTGGAACAGCTAAAACGTACTCAGCAACAGTTAATTGAAAATGAAAAGCATGCGTCGTTAGGACGATTGGTTGCTGGAGTTGCTCATCAAATAAATACCCCATTGGGTATTTGCGTCACGGCTGCATCAGTACTGGAAAGCACCTCGAAAACCATTCATGGCAAAGCGGCTGCGGGTAATATGTCGAGAGAGGAGTTTAATCAGGCCTATGATCATATAATACAAAGCACAGAGTTATTGAGCGTTAATCTCCACAGAGCTACAAATCTAATCAATAACTTTAAACAAGTTGCGGTAGACAACGATACACAGGAAAATCGCTGGTTTAACTTAGGTGAGTATATCGATAATATTCTGCTGTCAATCCACTCACGTGTTGACCAAACGCCTCATAAAGTTAAATGCCAATACCAGCAAGAAATTCGTTTTTTTGCCTCACCAAGTGCATTCTCGCAAATTTTAGGGCAGCTAGTGGAAAATGCCTTAGTTTACGCTTTTGATGATTCAACGCCTGGGGAGGTGAACATTACAGTGAGTAAACATGATGAACAACTTCAGCTGATAATCAGCGATAATGGTAAAGGCATGCCAGAAGATGTCCGCAAGCAAGTATTTGACCCGTTCTTTTCTACGAATAACGCACAACTGAGCTTAGGTTTGGGGTTGCACATTGTTTATAATTTAGTAATACATAAACTAGCCGGTACGATAGAGTGCCAGAGTCAATTAGGTACTGGCACTACTTTTATCATTACTATACCAATCAATGTAATTGAACAACCGTGAGTATTTTTAAAGCCACTTTTTATTTTTGAAGTAAACGCCGATGGCACCGGTGATCACGACTAAAAATATAACAAAAAAACTAAATGCGTAAGGGCTCTCTGTACCAGGGATACCGCCTACATTTACGCCAAGTAAACCGGTTAAAAATCCTAGCGGTAAAAACAGTGCCGCAACCACCGACATCACATACATACGCTGATTTAATTGTTCAGAAACCTGATTAGTAATGGTTTGTTGAATAATTTGCGCACGTTCAATAGAGCTGTCTAATTCTTCAATAAAGCGGATCAGTAGATTGGTGGTTTCGTTTAACTTGGCTTTGTCGTTTTCACTAAGCCAGCTGTATTTGTTTGCCATTAAAGTACTGAGCGCTTCTTTTTGTGGCCTTAAGTAGCGTTTTAAACCAATTGATTGACGGCGTAACTGCGACAGTCCTTGGTTATCAAAGCGCTTGGTCGGCTCGTCAATTTCATCTTCAAAAATATCTAGAGTGTCATCTAAACCATCAATTACCCCTTGCATACGTGAGGTAAGATTTTGTGTAAGTTGGCAAACTAATTCAGAAATGCTAACTGGCCCAGTTTTTTCTTCCAGTGCAGCTAAAATATCTTGGACTGAAAGTAAACGGCGTTTTCGGGTAGTGACCACTACATTTTCATTGATAAATAAACGAATTGAGACCATGTCTTCAGGGCTCTGCGCAGGATTTAAATTCACGCCTCGTAAAAACAACATACAACCGTTAGTTACTTTGGTGATACGAGGGCGTGTTTCATCGGCTGTTAATGATGCAAGTTCATAATCAGTCAACAATTCACTGTTTTGTAACCAATCTATGGCTTCACTTTGGCTATAATCAAGATGAACCCACAATTTACCTTGCTCAGGCTGCCAGTTATGTAGGTCTGCGCTATTATCAATTGTGCGTGCGCCGCCTTGTTCATCAAGTATAAGTGCGTGTAGTAAACCATTGAACATAGTAAATTCTCATTAATCCTGTATGTTAATATAGTTGACTATTGAGTGACTTAGGTCAATTAAATTAGCTTATCATTTGGATAAAATTATTTCATTTGTGTTTTTATCCGTGTAGCGTATAAGACAGTTTTTTATTAAAGGGCACATTTATGACGGCAAAGATAATTGTTGGTTGGCGTGAGTGGTTAAGTTTACCTGAGCTTGGCATTAATCAAATTAAGGCTAAGATTGATACGGGCGCCCGTACGTCATGTATTCATGCTCTTAATATTGAAGAATATGAGCGAGAAGGCGAAAAGTGGGTTAAATTTATTGCTCAGCCTTTGCAAGAAGATGAGCACACTCAAATTGAGTGTGATGCTAAAGTAAAAAAGATGAAATATGTAACCAGCTCAAGTGGGCAGCGTGAGTTGCGGTATTTTATTGAGACTAAGCTCTGCGCTGGTGATAAAAGTTGGCCAATAGAAGTCACTTTGACCAGCCGAGCGAGTATGAAGTTTAGAATGTTATTAGGGCGCACAGCCATGGAAAATCGTATAGTCGTTGATCCGGCTTTATCTCATTTATTAGATAGTTAAGGTTTTAACTATGAAAATTGGTATTTTATCTCGTAACAAGAATTTATATTCAACGCGTCGTTTAATTGAAGCAGCTGAGATGCGTGGTCATGAAGTAAAAGTGATCGATGCATTACGTTGTTACATGAACATTAACTCTGAGCAACCAGAGATCCATTATCGCGGTGAAAATTTAAAAGATTTTGATACCATAATCCCGCGTATTGGTGCTTCAGTTACTTTTTATGGTTGTGCAGTACTGCGTCAGTTTGAAATGATGAATGTATTTCCTGTTAATGAATCAGTTGCTATTTCACGTTCGCGAGATAAATTACGTTCGTTACAGTTGTTATCACGTAAAGGCGTTGGTATGCCGGTAACCGGTTTTGCTAGCAAGCCAGATGACGTTAAAGACTTACTTGAAATGGTTGGCGGTGCACCTGTAGTTATTAAGCTGTTAGAGGGTACTCAAGGCATTGGTGTGGTGTTAGCTGAAACACGTAAAGCAGCTGAGAGTGTTATTGAAGCCTTTATGGGCTTAAAAGCTAATATCATGGTACAAGAGTATATTAAAGAAGCTGGTGGTGCTGATATCCGCTGTTTCGTACTTGGTGACAAAGTGATTGCCGCAATGAAGCGTCAAGCACAAGATGGTGAGTTCCGTTCTAATTTACACCGCGGTGGCAGTGCAACATTAGTGCGTATTACGCCAGAAGAACGTAGAACAGCAGTAGCTGCAGCTAAAGCAATGGGCTTGAACGTAGCTGGGGTTGATTTACTTCGTTCATCACGCGGACCTTTGGTAATGGAAGTTAACTCTTCACCAGGTCTTGAAGGTATCGAAGTAGCAACAGGAAAAGATATTGCAGGTATGGTGATCGAATTTATCGAAAAAACCGCTGCAACCAAAAGGACCGCAACGCGTGGCAAAGGTTAGAATCAATAGTGCGTTTACCTTATTAGGTGAAACGGTGGGTGTCGGTGAGCGTAAGACGCTGGCTCTAGAAGCAGCTAAGCTGTACACCCATTCGCCGTTGAATATCCCAATAGAGGTAGTGAATGGAGTTCAAGCAGGGCCTGTTTTAATGGTCTGTGCGGCTATTCATGGTGATGAACTCAATGGCGTAGAGGTCGTACGCCAATTATTAGCAAAAATAGATGCTAACCAGCTGCGTGGTACGCTGATTGCTGTGCCGATTGTTAACGTATTTGGTTTTATTCATAAGTCACGTTATTTACCTGATCGCCGTGATATGAATCGTAGTTTTCCGGGCTCTATTCGTGGATCGCTTGCTGGACGTATGGCACATATGTTCTTTTCGCAAGTGGCCATTCATTGTACGCATATTATTGATTTACATACTGGCGCAATACATCGCACCAATTTACCGCAAATTCGCGCAGATTTGAGTGATGAAGCAACGGCACAAATGGCGAATGCATTTGGTACACCAGCCGTTATTGACGCGTCACTTCGTAATGGTTCACTGCGAAGTGAGGCCGCGAACTTAGGTATTCCGGTGATCACATACGAAGCTGGAGAAGCGCTGCGGTTTGATCCAATTGCAATAGCGGCTGGTATGCAAGGCGTTGATTATGTCATGCGTCATTTAAAAATGATCCGTGGCAAGCGTGCTAAAAAGTTACCTGAGCCAATTATTGCCAGCTCTACCAGTTGGGTGCGTGCTGAAGTCGATGGCATTGTGCGTGCGCAAGTATCATTGGGTGAGCGAGTAATGAAAGGGCAAATATTAGCTTATATCAGTAGCCCGCTCGGTGATTCTGAGCTGGAATTATTAGCGCCAAGAAGTGGTATAGTGATTGGTCAACAAACTATGCCACTGGTTAATGAAGGTGATGCAGTGTTTCATTTAGCATATTTTGCTCACGCAAACAGCTTGGTAGAACAACAGCTTGAAACCTTTATTGATGAAATAAGTGATATTGAAGATGAGTTAAAAACAGCGGAATTAAATAATTAATTGCTGATTGTAACTGATCAAAAAAGCCGTTTAAGGATATTCTTAAACGGCTTTTTGTTATGTGCTTTTCGTTTATTGCAGCTTTTTAGGTCCAATAGCGCGCTTAACCGCGATTGCTTTAGTAGGTTTCGGCTCTTTATTTAAAACCATCACCGGGCGAGTAACAAATAGGTTATTAGGATAAATAACTCGGTGCCCATCAACATGTTCTAATACCACATTCATCAAGCCCATCTCGACAATACGCCCCTCAACAAAGTTCGCGCCGTCAATAACTCTAACCCAATAACCAACACGACAGTCATTTTGAATAAACATTAGCAAAAACGAGGTTAGATTGCTTAATAGCGACCAAGCTGCAAATAGTGCAACACCTAGCATGGCAAACAAAGATGAGCCAAGTACCAGTAAACCCCGTAATTCAATACCCCAAAAAACTAACACTAAGCACAGCATTACAAATGCGAGAATAATTTTCAGTAATAGTTCGGCACGATATTTACGGTGAATATCGACTTTGCCCTTAATAGTTTTTTCGAGTAATTTTTTAGTCAGTTTTAATAGTACAGGAAAAAGTAACAGAGCAACTAAAGTGACGACGAGTTTATACTGCGTGCTAAGAATATCTAACAGTTCCACAATCAATCCAAATGCGGTTTAGGAGCAACTAGTTTAGCGTTTTTAGCACACTTTAAAAGGAATTTTTTACAGTGACTAGCCATTGAATAGAATCAACATCATCACTTTTATCAAGTGGAGCGGCGATATCTAAATGGATCACAGTTCCTGCATTTGCTCTGCTTGGAGCGAGCCGTAACCCGATACCTATATTTTTCAATACTTGGCCATTGTTACCGTTATTTTGGTCATTAAACCAAGCGCGACCAATATCAAAAAATGCAGCTCCACCAACTTTAAACAGCTGAAGCAGGTCGTATTCCCAATAATAGCGTTTTTCAAGATTAACTAAAAAACTACGATCGCCTTGTTGGTAGTCTAGCGGATAGCCACGTAGGCCATTTTCGCCGCCTAAGATTAGCTGTTTGTCGGGAGTTAGGTTTTTAGCATAGTCTAAGCGTATTTTGGCATACCACGATTGTTCAAAACTGGTGTTTAAATAATACTGCACTTGAGTGCTCGCGAGTAAGTTCTCTACTTTGCTTTGTTGTTCGTTCCAATTACCATCTAGGCTAGCATGAAAGCGCCAAAGGGTATTATCGCCACTAAAATGAGCTTTTTTCGCATCAAAAGAGTAAATAGCGCGGCTATCGTCATTGCTTAGTTCTTCACTTGCATAGCCTAATAAACCTTGCACATTCCAACCAAGATTTAAATCTTCAGTACGATAAATACTGTCGAAATTACGCACTTTTATGTAGTGATCCTCAAACCAATGACCATTGATATATGGATAGCTTAGCTCCCGTTTTTCAGCCAATGGTGTGACGGTATTTACTGTGCTCTCAAAAGCTTGCTGTTCATGGGTATAACCGACGCTAATGCGTTGAGTCCAATTATTAGCAAGCTGTTTAGAGTGGCCAAAGTGAATGCGATTATAGTCTGTTTTCTGGATAAATTGACTGAATACTTCACCACGTTTGTAAAGAGATTCAGTTCGTTGATCAGAAAAGCTTAATAAACCATAGCTGTAAGGTGTCTCAATA
Organism: Pseudoalteromonas sp. SG44-17; assembly: GCF_014164235.1. NCBI lineage: Bacteria > Pseudomonadati > Pseudomonadota > Gammaproteobacteria > Alteromonadales > Pseudoalteromonadaceae > Pseudoalteromonas > Pseudoalteromonas sp. SG44-17. Next base: position 20,717 of record NZ_JACJEV010000034.1, read on the forward strand.
GAGTAAAAAGGGTAGCTAAGCTCGAATAAATGGCGTTTACCATCGTCGTTATCAGAGTATTCTATGCGACCACGGTAGCGGCTAGAAAGTATATTAGGATCATCATAAACAAACAGGTAACCATTTCGTTCAGCATCAGTAGTGCGAGCGAGTGATAAACGTTTACCCCAGCCAAATAAATTGGATTCACGAAAACCAATACTCGATTTATTTTCGCCACCGCTGCGGCTAAAGCTAATTTCTGGTAGTAACGTCCATAAGTCGCGGGTGATCACTTTCACATCTATGTCACCATTGCAGTTAGTTTCTGCTTTTATTCTGGCATCGTATAGATAACTTTGGCGACGTAATAAGCGCTCTGATTCGGCGAGTTTTTTCGGCTCATAGTGATCACCAGGTTCGAACAATAAAATACTTTTTATAACATTAGGCTCTGTGGTCATATGAACGCGATTAGCAAAGCGAAATAATGCGTTATTTTCTGCTTCTAAATTGGTATTGAAAACGTTGAGTTGCTCAAGTTCGACCTGGGCTATTTTTGCATTATTAGTTTTTTCTGGCAGCTGTATATCAACATCAAGTTGGCGACGTAGATTTTTTTCAGTGGGTGTAGTTGTGCGCTGATTACTGCAACTTTGCTGCCCGTCATTAAACGATTGCGCTAAGCCATAGGATGAATAGAGCAAAGTGCTGCAACAGCTAGACAATAAAAGTGCATAAGCGTTATTTATCACCATTGAAATCCTTGATTATGGGTTTTTAGCGTTTACCCACTACACACTAAGTTAGTGTATAAGTCTACCTCATTGTTGCAATAGTGTAAGAAAATAGTGTGCTAAAGTTGCTAATAAATGCTCAGCTTCAATGCCTTCGCCATTAATCCAAATGCTGTTACTGTAATGTTCAAAGTTTAAATTAAAGCTCTGCTGCGCATACGTAAAGCGGCATTGGTGGCGATCCGCTCCCGCTGCAAATTCACCAATTACTATTTCTGGGCCATGTAAAAATAACTGCGCCCAAAGCTCGAAATCATCATCGTTGGGCATTTCGCTGGGGATAATAATAATGGCATTATGTTGATTATCTAGTTGCAGCTGAGTCATCAATTTTCTCTTTATTTAAGACTGGGCTAAGTAGTCGCGTATGGCGTGTAAAAAAGGGCTGCCGTACTTATTGAGTTTAGTAAAGCCAACTCCTGACACTTTGAGAAATTCACTGTCATTGGTTGGCATTAGTTGCGCCATTTCTGCGAGGGTTTTATCGTTAAACACCACATATGGTGGCACATCATCCGCATCGGCAAGCTCTTTACGTAAGGCACGTAGTTTGGCAAATAGCTTTTTATCGTAATTAAACTGAGCGAGCTTGTCTTGGTATACGTGCTTCGCTTGCAGACGTGGTTCAGCCATTTGCAGCGCGTATTGACCTTTCAAAATAGCGCGAGCTCCTTCGGTTAAGCGCAGTGCTGAGCCTTGGGTGATATCTTGACTCAGTAAGCCTTGGTGAATCAGTTGGCGTAAAATACTGAGCCAAAATTCACTACTGTGGTCTTTACCAATGCCATAAGTGCTGAGTTGGTGGTGATTGTTATCCCTAATGCGGCTGGTATTTGCTCCGCGCAGTAGCTCAACTATGTAGCCTAAACCAAACCGTTGTTCGGCACGATACACACACGAAAGGGCTTGTTGTGCCACTAAAGTACCATCAAAACTTTTTGGTGGATTTAGGCAAATATCGCAGTTACCGCACGGTTCGCGTTGATATTCACTAAAATAGTTAAGAAGTATTTGTCGACGACATGTTTGTGCTTCTGCGAAGCTGGCCATGGCGTTAAAACGTTGCTCTTCGACACGACGACGTTGTTCATCTTCAATGTCTTCAAAAAATCGCCTAACACGGCCAATATCGGCCGGATCAAAATACATAATAGCTTCAGCGGCCAAGCCATCACGGCCAGCACGGCCAGTTTCTTGATAGTAAGACTCGATACTTTTGGGAATATCATAATGCAGTACAAAACGGACGTTGGGTTTATTGATGCCCATGCCAAAGGCTACAGTAGCCACCACAATTTGGATATCATCACGGGCGAAACCGGTTTGTACAAATTGGCGTTGCTCGTTACTCATACCAGCATGGTAAGCCGCTGCGTTCATTCCCGCATCAGCGATCTTTTCAGCTATTTCATCAACTCGTTTTCGACTGGTGCAATAAATAATACCACTTTGATTTTGTTGTTCTTTTAAGTAGCGAAGTAATTGCGCCAGCGGTTTGAATTTTTCTTCAATGGTGTAACGAATATTTGGTCGATCGAAACTACCAGTGTGTATATAGGGGGCATTTAAACCAAGCTGCTGGACGATATCAAACCGCGTGGCTTTATCAGCTGTCGCTGTGAGCGCCATCATAGGCACATCTGCAAAGCGTTGTTTTAGTTCGCTTAAGCGGCAGTAGTGAGGGCGAAAATCATGACCCCAATGTGATACACAGTGAGCTTCGTCAATCGCAAATAAACTAATATTAAGGTGACTTAAGCGCTCTTTAAATTCATGTTGCAGCACTTTTTCAGGTGCAACATACAGTAGCTTAAGCAAACCACTGTGCAGTTGTTGATATATTTGCTGCTGTTCGTCGCGGTTTAAACTGTTATTGATATACGCCGCTTTCACCCCGAGCGCTTGCAATTGTGATACTTGATCTTGCATAAGGGAAATTAATGGCGAAATAACGACTGTCAGACCGCTTAAGGCAAGCGCGGGCACTTGGTAGCATACTGATTTGCCGCCGCCAGTTGGCAGCAATACTAGCGAATCTTGGCCGTTAAGGGCTGCATTGATCACCGTTTCTTGGCCATCACGAAATTCGCTATAGCCAAACACTTGTTTGAGTATAGCTGCGGGACTGCGCACTACGGTGCTTGCTGTGGGATTTGGTGTATTCATCGCGGACATTTTAGAGCTTTTAGGCGACCTTGCATAGGTGCTTTTTATCGCACTTTCTTTTTAGTTGTGCTTTACTCATCTTACCAGTTATAAAGTTGCGGATAATAATAATGAATAAAGCCCAATTAATTGACCAAGTTGCTAAAGTTTTTGTAGAGCAAATGCCGTTTAACCAGTTTTTACAAATAAAAGTTAAATCACTAGATGCGGAACAAGCGCAAATAAGCTTTCCTTGGCAGGATGTCTTTATCGGTAATCCCGCTCAAAAAATTCTCCACGGTGGTGTGATCTCTGCGGTGCTTGATAATGTGGGGGGGATGCTCGCTGCGGCGGCGATGATAGATAAGCTCACTGAGCTTAATATAGTTAGTATTCAAACCAAGCTAGCGACACTCGGCACCATCGATTTGCGCACTGATTACTTGCGTCCAGGCAAAGGACTTGAATTTACCGCTAGTGCCAAGCTAATTCGCTCCGGTAATAAAGTATGCGTATGTCGTATGGAGCTCCATAACGAACAAGGTACTCAAATAGCTTTTGGCACGGCAACTTATTTAGTTGGATAAAGCGTAGCTGGCAGGTAAACTAGCGGCCTTTCATCTACATCAGAAACAATCTATGCCAACTAATCCTGAACAGCGTAAAGGTGTTATCTTAGCCTGTATGGCTTTTTTTATGTGGGGCTTAGCACCTATTTATTTTAAATTACTACAGCATATATCAGCTTTTGAAATACTGATGCATCGTGTGGTTTGGTCGGTATTATTCATCGTCATCATTGTTGCAGTAATGAAGCAATGGCATAAAGTGCAGCATGTGCTTAAACACCCTAAACTCATTGCTATGCTGGTTATTACGGCCACCTTACTTGGCTTTAACTGGGGGCTATTTATTTGGGCGGTTAATAATGATCATATGCTTGATGCAAGTCTTGGTTATTATATCAATCCGTTATTAAACGTACTGCTAGGTATGCTTTTTTTAAGTGAAAAACTACGCAAATGGCAAGCGCTAGCGGTTGCTCTGGCGTTATGTGGAGTGGTGATCCAAGTTATTAGTTTTGGCTCATTTCCGGTGGTCGCACTTTCATTAGCAGGGTCATTTGCGGTGTATGGCTTACTTCGTAAAAAGTTACCTATCGAATCATTGCCGGGGTTACTACTAGAGGCATTAATATTATTGCCAGTTGCTTTAGTATATTGGTGGTTAATGGCGCCATCGAATAGCTCTGATTTCGTAGCGAATGATTGGCATACTAATGTATTGTTGATCAGTGCAGGCGTTATTACCACACTGCCACTACTTTGCTTTACAGGTGCTGCCAAGCGATTGCAGTATACTACCTTAGGGTTTTTCCAATATATTGGGCCAAGTTTAATGTTTGTGTTGGCGGTGGTATTTTATGGTGAAGTATTTAGTCCTGAACGAATAGTAACATTTGCTTGTATTTGGAGTGCGCTGGCTATCTTTAGTTGGGATTCCTATCGACAATCACAAAAGCGTAAACGTGAAAATATCCCTGCACCCACTAAGCCTGTTTAAGCAATGACTTTATTGCGGCCAGTTGCTTTAGCCTCATAAAGCTTAATATCGGCCTGTTTTAATAATTCATCAATTTGATAAACAGGCCCGTGTGCGTAACCAATAGAAAGCGTGAATTGAATTTTTTCTTTGCTAAATTCAGGGCTATTGAGCTCAACAAAGTGACGAAAATTATTCAGACGTTTTAATACTTCATCTTTATTTGTGTCATTAAAATACACAGCAAACTCTTCACCGCCTAAACGAGCCGCCAAGTCTTTTGTAAAGTATTTTGCGAAACAAATTGAAAGCCCTTTTAGTACTTCATCACCAGCATCATGGCCGTAGGTATCGTTGATTGCTTTGAAATGGTCAATATCGAGCATCGCCAAAGAGGGAATTAACTCTTTTTTCTGCATTTGCTTTAATGATTTTGTGGTTTCTTCAAAGAAGTAGCGACGATTAGGTAGTTTAGTTAAATAGTCAGTGTTCGCTTGCAAGCGAATGGTGGCAATTTGTTCCAGCATGTCAACGTTCTGGCTCAAACGGCAATAAAATTCTTCGTTATTAAATGGTTTGCGTAAATAGTCGTTTGCGCCATTTTTCAAAAAAAGCGCCGAAAGATGCGCTGCATTTGAGCCGGAAATACCGATTATTGCTTTTTCATCATTACTGTATAAGCGACGAATTTCACCGCATAACTCATCACCATTCATGTTAGGCATTTCGTTATCTGCAATTATAACGGCTATATCGGGTGTTTGTTCGAGCACTGCAAGTGCTTCAATGCCATCACAGGCTTGTAATATTTGATATTTATGACGTCTAAGCAAGCTGCATATATGCAGTCGTGCTGATTGTGAGTCATCAACGACTAATACTTTAACGTTTTCGTTGCGAGGTAAGCGCTGTAGTTGCTTTTCTAAATAATGGTAGGCTTGCTTGTTCTCTTTAGTGATGTAATCAATTATTGGATATTTTTCGACGATATCACGGGTCTTTTCATCTATATTGCCGGTCATTACTATGGTAGGAATTTGAGCTTCAATAGTGCAGGGTACAGCCTCTCCTTGTGGTGCGTCAGGTAGAATAAAGTCTACTACAGCGCAAAAATAGTTATTTTTACTAATTAACTCTTTTGCTTGCGCTAAAGAACAGGCTATATCTGCATCATAGCCAACTTTAATTGCAATGTGTTTTTGCACTCGCGCTATAGTTGGCGTATCTTCAATGATGAGTATTTTTCGTGTCACGTAACACCTTGTTTTTGGCATAGCCAAGTTTATTCAGTTATACAAGTTGTAACTGTTAAAACACGAAAAAGCAAATAACACCATTACTTTTATAAACTATCAGACTCCGAATAGTAGTCTGGATTTTGTGGTGCAGGACTTGAAATTTTAGAACGCCCAAACAGAGTATGAAACTTTGCTTTACAGGTCGTTAGCTTTAGGTATTTAATCCACGCACGTTCAATTGCGTTGGTTGGTTCTTGATTGCCAGAGACAACGGCAAAAAATTGTTCTTGGATTTCATTTTGTGGTTCAAGGGTTTTATAATATAACCCTTTTAGAACAACACCGTGTTGTTCAAGGATACTGGCTTCTAGTAAGGTGAAATTACCGCTGCGGCCGAATCCGCGCGGAAAGTTTTGATCATCATAAAACTGACGTTGGCTTACAAATGCTTGGCGAAGTAGTGAAATATCATTGCTCATGGCTGTTTCCTCATACCCTATTTTCAAGCTGGAGTATGGATCAAGTTGCGCAATTTATTAAACAAAAAATTTTTATCGTGAGGATAAATAATTGGATATAGATTTATTGAAAACCTTTGTCGAAGTGGTACGTACTCGTCACTTTGGTAAAGCGGCTGAAAACCTTTACATTACGCAGTCTGCGGTGAGTTTTCGAATTCGTCAATTAGAACAAGGACTAGGGGTTAATTTATTTATCCGCCAACGTAATAACATCCAATTGACTGCACCAGGGGAGCGCTTATTACCCCATGCGCAAATGATTATTACTGGTATGCAACGAGCTAAAGTCGATGTTGCTCTTGCTGATAATATGCATAAGCAAGTAAGTTTAGCAGGGACGCCCAATATTTGGGATGCTTTTTTACAGTTTGGTATCACTAATATTGTTTCTGCAATGCCAGGGGTATCGCTGGTGGCTGAAGTTAAAGCACAGCAAGAAAGTACAAGGTTATTATTAGAGCGCACCTTAGATCTAGCGATTTTATTTGATCCACCAAAAGTGGATGAATTAGTAGTTGAGCGTATTTGCACCTTGCCAATTATACCTATCAGTGCATTTGAAGGAGCTGCTAATGATAACTTTTTTGATAATCAATATGTCTATGTTGACTGGGGAACTACCTTCTCACTTTGGCATGCACGGCAATTTACTGGCCACACTCCACCATATTTTCGTACCAGCACAGGACGCATTGCATTAGATTTGATACTACAATGTGGAGGTAGTGCATTTATTCCTGAAGTTTTAGCGAAAAGCCATATAGATAAAGGGGAGCTACATCGAGTGTCTGATGTGGAACATACTTCTCGGGATATTTTTGTCGCTTATCACAGAGATAATGAACAAAAACCCTTGCTTGAGACGTTGGTTAATTTATTACTGGAATTAACACCAACAATAAGCAGTGAATTTAGTGCTAAGTAAGCTATATATGACAGTTTTGTGTTGATTTGATGTCTTTTGTTGTTCCTTTTTATGAATAATATGAGTCATAAATATTTCTGTTGTAATATTTCTGTCATTTACCGCAGGCAAAATGCAGCGAATTAAAAATTAGTCTGTTGCGTTTATTGAGGAAATAATATGAAATTTGCAAAGTCGAGCCTATTACTAGCTGTGTTAAGTGGTTTATCTTTTTCTGCATTTGCTGATGTTGATGTGTATGGTAAAGCAAATGTCTCTGTGCAATCTTCGGATGACGGTGAAGGGTCATTCAGCGAAATTAAAAGCAATGCATCGCGAATCGGTTTTAAAGGTTCTGAAAACATCAGTGATGGCTTAGAAGCTATTTATAAGTTCGAATTTCAAGTTAATGTTTCTGATGATTCAAAAGACACGGTTACATCACGTAATCAATACGTTGGTTTAAAAGGTGGATTTGGTCAACTAGTGATTGGCCGTAATGATACTGCTTTAAAGCAATCACAAGGAAAGTTGGATTTATTTGATAACCTTGAAGGTGATATCAAAAATTTATTTAAAGGTGAAAACCGTCTTAGTGATACAGTTACTTATTCATCAAAGGATTTAAGTGGCTTTAAAGTGCTTGCAACTTACGTTGCAGAAAAAGACAGTGATGGCGATAGCGGTTATTCATTAGCACTTACTTATGGCGATGCTGGACTGAAGAAAAGCAATGTTTATGCATCAGTTGCTGCCGACAGTGAAGTTAATGGTTATGATGTTGTACGCGCTACCGTGCAAGGGAAGGTAGCTGATTTTAAATTAGGTGCAATGTACCAAAGCCAAGAAAAAGTGGATGGTAGCGGTGATGCCGATGGTTATTTAGTTAATGCGGCTTACACTCTTGATAGCAATACATTTAAAGTTCAATACCAAGTAATGGATTTTGATGCGGGTGATAAAAAGTCTGCCATCTCTGCAGGTGTTGATCACTCCTTGAGCAAAAACACCAAGTTATTTGCCTTCTACACTAATTTTGATATGGACAGCAATGTTGATCAAGATTACTTAGGTGTTGGCATGGAATACAAGTTTTAGTCTTTAGACTGTTGAAAAAGCCTTACTTATTACAGTAAGGCTTTTTACTATTAAGCTTGTGCATACACTGATTTACCCGCAAGCCAGCGATTGATTAGTTGTTCTACTTGTTCAGGATACTGGCGGAGCATTTGTAGTGCGATAGGTCTGACTAAGTTGAGTGTGTGCTTATCTCTGGTTAAGTCAGCAATTTTAAATTCCGCTAAACCTGTTTGTTTTGTGCCGAGCACTTCACCTGGACCACGAATTTCCAAATCACGTTCTGCAATTACAAAACCATCATTGCTATCTCTTAGAACAGCCAAACGTTTTTGTGCAGTATGAGACAGCGGTGCGTGGTATAAAAGCACACAATGGGATGCGATTGCACCACGACCAACTCGACCACGTAACTGATGTAATTGTGCAAGGCCAAGCCGTTCAGGATTTTCAATGATGATCAAACTGGCATTCGGCACATCTACACCGACTTCAATGACCGTTGTCGCCACTAATATATGAATCTTTCCAGCTTTGAACTCGCTCATAATAGCTTGCTTTTCTGCTGCTTTCATACGGCCATGAACTAATCCTATAGTTAACTCTGGCAGTGCATGAGTTAATTGCAGTGCGCTATCTTCTGCTGCTTGGCATTGCAATGCTTCCGATTCATCAATTAAGGTGCATACCCAATATACTTGACGACCTTGCTCGGTACAGGCTGTTTTTACACGAGCAATAATTTCATCACGACGCGTATCAGGTAGTGCAATGGTTTTAATTGGGGTACGTCCTGGTGGCAACTCATCAATCACGGACGTTTCTAAATCGGCATAAGCTGTCATCGCCAGTGTACGTGGGATCGGTGTTGCTGTCATAACCAGTTGATGGGGATAGCAATCACCAAAACGGCCTTTTTCTCGTAGCGATAAGCGCTGATGGACGCCAAAGCGGTGTTGTTCGTCAATAATAATAAGCACTAGGTTATTAAATGTTACTTGTTCTTGAAATAACGCATGAGTCCCAACAATCATTTGCGCTTCACCTGATGCTATTTTTTCAAGCGTTGCGCTGCGTTCTTTTCCTTTGGTTTTACCACCGAGCCATGCTGTAGTTATACCTAAAGCCGTAAACCAATTTTCGAAAGTAATGCCATGTTGTTCTGACAGAATTTCGGTGGGTGCCATTAATGCCACCTGATAGCCCTGTGCGATAGCTGTTAAGGCGCTCAGTGCCGCAACCAGGGTTTTACCTGAGCCAACATCGCCTTGTACTAAGCGCATCATTGGATAAGGAGACTGCAAATCGTTTTTTATTTCAGCGACGACTTTGTTTTGCGCGTTGGTTGGAGCAAAGGGGAGCTGCGCTAAAAAGTCATGCTCCAGATGATTAATAGGGTTCAGAGCAACTGCTTTTACTTGCTGTCCTTGTTGACGTAATTTTAATAAGCTCAAATTTTGCGCCAGTAACTCTTCAAACACTAAACGTTGTTGAGCCGGGTGCAGGCCTTGCTCTAATGCGGTGATATCTACATCATTAGCGGGGCGATGTAAAAGTAGCAGTGCTTGAGTTAAATCCATACCAGCGTGTTGGAATTGCACTGGCAATAACTCTTCTACCTGATATTTTTCAAGTAATGCAATCGCCTGATCACTTAATGCACGGATCGACAGTTGTTTTAACCCTTCCGTTGTCGAGTAAACAGGCGTTAGTGTGGTTGCTGTTGGTTGTTCGCTCGGTGTATCGCTGAGGCTGTATTCAGGATGAGTCATTTCATAACCGACTCTGCCACGTCGTACCTCGCCAAAACAGCGGATCACCTTACCGCTACTTAAGGTATTCTTTTGTGCTGCAGTAAAATTAAAAAATCGCAGGGTGAGTCGTCCAGTACCATCGTTAACTTGGCAAACGAGCATTTTACGTTTACCAAAGGTAATTTGGCTGGTTTCTATGGTGGCTTCAATACTGACATGACTATGCACAGCTAAATCACTGATAGCATAAATACGGGTGCGGTCTTCATATCGAAGCGGTAGATGAAAGAGCATATCTTGCACTGTGCTAATGCCGAGTTTTTTTAGCCGCTCGGCCATCTTTGGACCAACGCCTTTGAGGTCAGTGATTGGGTAGCGGCTTAAAGTTGGCTTTGACACAATACGCTCAAATCTTTCATTTTTAGATACTTTTTAGTTTACGTGCGAACAGGCCTGTCATCAAGCATGTTTTAATTTGTGCCAAAACTCATCATCAGCGATGATTTCACCATTTTCATCGAGGGCTGGATAGGGTTGCGATTTTTCTTTGCATTTTTGTGCAATGATTGGATGGCAACCTTCAAATAGCATCTTATGTTTTATGCTCTCATCCAGCATAGTGCGCTCATATAAGCCGGCTTGCAGGCGTTGGTTTTGTGCCTCAAATAATATCAGTGCAGCGGCCACAGACACATTCAGAGACTGCGCCATACCTTGCATTGGAATAATAATGTTTTTATCTGCGTGGGCAAGTGCTTGTGGAGAGATCCCGGTTTTTTCTTGGCCGACAATAATGGCTGTTGGCAGAGTATAATCAATCTCACGGTAGTCAACAGCATCAGGGCATAAGTTAGTAGCGAGTATTTGTACTTGCGGATTATGCAGGCGCATCATAGCCACAGCGCTGTCGATATCTTTATGTAAGTGAGTTGCGATCCAATTTTTACTGCCCCCAGAGGTATTATTGGTGAGCCATTTTTGGTTTTGTGGCCATACTGCATGAACATTATGGCAACCCACAGCATCAGCGCTGCGAACAATTGCAGACAAGTTATGGTGTTTGTGCACATCTTCTAAGCACACGGTTAAATCGGTTTGACGACGATCTAGTACGTGTTTAATGCGATGATAGCGGGTGTTTTCCATTTGTAGCCTTGTCTGAACTCATAAAATTGCCGCTATTATACGGGAATTACCGTCTTAAGGCATTACTGAGCGGCTAATTGGGTTTTGCAGTGATATTAGCGTTTCGGTTGACTGAATAGCTTCGATAGCTTGAATCTTATTGATCAATACATCTTGTAAATGATCAATTGAACGGGTCATTACCTTAATAAAAATACTGTAGTTACCGGTTGTGTAATAAGCCTCAACGACTTCTTCAAGTTCCTTTAGGTGCAATAAGGTTTGTGGGTAGTCTCGAGCATTATTGAGGTTGATGCCAATAAAACAACATACATCGTAGCCTAACTGCTTGGCATTGACGCTAACTTGGGTGCCTGTAATGATCCCGGCTTGTTTCATTTTTTCAATCCGTACATGAATTGTACCTGCGCTAACGGCGAACCGTTTGGCTAATTCTGCATAGGCTGTGCGGGCATTATCCATTAATGCGTGGAGGATCTGTTTATCAAGATTATCGATTTGATAATTTTCCATATAAATATCATCTTTAAATTATTGAATCATCATTTTTTATACCACTAAATTAATCAAATTAATATGGTAAAGGTGTTTTTGTTGTTGGTTATTGAATTAAAGTGCAAAATGATTGAGGATTGCTTTAACGACATGGTTGCTCATAGTGCAATCATGCATTTATGCAAGTAACAATAACTGGGAATGAGGCCAATTATTATGAGTTCACACTTTGTCCAGCAACAGCTGCAAATTAGTAAAGTTAAACAGTATTTTTCACACCAGCTAGAACAACAGCTAGGGTTAATTGAAGTACAAGCGCCTATTTTGGCTAAAGTAGGCGATGGTATCCAAGATAACCTAAGTGGCACTGAAAATGCGGTTGCGGTAAAAGTTAAAACTATTCCAGCGAGTCAATTTGAAGTGGTTCACTCTTTGGCAAAATGGAAGCGAAAAACACTAGCTGAGCACGGCTTTGCAATTGGTGAAGGTTTATACACACATATGAAAGCGTTGCGCCCGGATGAAGAGTCATTAAGCCCCATCCATTCTGTTTATGTTGATCAGTGGGATTGGGAGAAAGTAATTTGTGCCAGTTCTGAGCGCTCTCTTGATAAGTTAAAAGAAACAGTACAAGCCTTGTATAAAGGCTTAAAAGCAACCGAGCAATTTGTTGCTGATGAATTTGGTATATCACCATTTTTACCCGCTGATATTACTTTTGTACACAGTGAACAGTTACGTCAAATGTACCCTGATTTTACCGCCAAGCAGCGCGAAAAAGCGATTACACAAGAATATGGTGCGGTGTTTTTGATAGGCATTGGTGGGGCATTAGCCGATGGTAAGATTCATGATGTACGCGCACCTGACTACGATGATTGGTCGACTCAGACCTGCGAGCAATACAGTGGCTTAAATGGTGATATTTTACTGTGGAACCCTGTGCTTGAAGATGCTTTTGAAATTTCATCAATGGGTATTCGCGTATCACCAGAAGCATTAGTTGCACAGCTTGCAATTACCGGTGACCAAGCTCGTTTAGAATTTGATTGGCATAAGCAACTACTAGCTAAACAATTACCACAGACAATAGGTGGTGGCATTGGTCAATCTCGATTGGCGATGTTGTTATTACAAAAACCTCACATCGGTCAAGTACAAGTAAGTGTATGGCCGGAGGAGTTAAAACAACAAGTGGCTGGTATTTTATAACGTAGACGAGAGAATAGAGACTATCTGCTGTTAGTCTCTATCTGCTTGCGATCAACTGGTTTTAAATTCAATCTCTATTTTTCCTTCTTGCAGTTTTACGTTACAAGGAGGATAGCTGCGATTTGTTCTTAATACTTTATCGAAAATGTGGATTTCTACCCCAGAATGCAATTTTTTATTGACCGCTAAATTAGCATTATCAAGTAGTTCATATAGACTTTGTTCTAGCGTTGTTAGGCGTTTTTCTAGCTGCTCTGCTTGTTGGCAATAATGTTGCTGAGTAGCTCCAATTTTAGCGAGCAATAGTTTTTTCTTATCTAAATCTTTTACTAAATCGGCCTTTTCTAGCGTTGCTTGCAGGGTGTCTAATTGCTCATCGGTTTTAGCTAATTCTTTAAGGCATTCATCGGTTTCAGTAGTAACAGACTTTCCTGAGGCAACCATGTTTATGAGCATTTTAGCGCCAGATTCATTACCAATTTCACCAGCGATAATCATTCCGGCATCCAGAATCTCGCCACCAAATAACTTCCCTTGTGGATTGTCTGCTTGGCCTATCTGTAAAAGCTTAGTCGCTTTCATTGCGCAGTGGCTAGCTTGGCGCTCAATAAAAATATTATTACCTTCAAGGTAGCTATATTGGGCGTGAGATAAATGAATATCACCGTTACAAATAATTTTGCACGAAAGTGTTTTATCATCTAGCTGGTGGCCAATCACACCTTGTTTAATGGTGATATTACCTTGCGCTGTCAGTTCTCCGGATTCAACCGTCCCCATCACAGTTATATCGCCTTTCGCGGTTACTTTCATGCCTGGCTCTATATTATGAGTGACAATAATGCTGCCATCAAAGTTTATATGGCCGCTTTTAACTGTGACATCGCCAATCGTAAAAATATCATCAACGCGCATGCCATTTTGTATTTCTACTGGTACGCCCGCAATACTTGAGATTAATTCAAGAGGATTAGTTTTTGATATTTCACTGCCCTCACCAGCAACTAGCGGGCTACTTTCTCCTGCTTTTGCCGGAAGTACATCGCCTTTTACGGTAAAACCTTCTTTACCAGGGGTTGCGGGTTGCTGTCGAACTAACAATGTACCGGGTTCAACACTTGCTAACTTGCCAAAGTCGCGCATATCGACAGTGCCATCTTCGCGCAGTTTCGGGGTATGCAAACGCTCTTTTAAAGTTAATACTTGAGGGAGTAATTTTGATGATTTGCCGTCTTCTGGTAAGCGACCTTTAGCGAGGATACCTTTAACGGTAGTGCCAGCGGGTAATTCAAATTGTTTTTGTAGCAGCTGCTCTAAAAATGCTTGTTTGTAGCCCCGAGCAACCCCAGCTTTGATCAGCTGCTGTTTCGCTTGATCAAGGGCTAAAACTTTGCCACCTTGTGCGAGTGTGAGTTCGCCTGTTGCTAACATTTTATCATCACTGAGTGTAACAGTTAGTGTGGCGTCATGCTTACTGGCAACCACTAAACTACGTTCGCTACTAGGCTCTTTAAAAAAAGCATTGATAGCATCATAGTCTATGCGACATTCACAGAATGTTGATTTTTCTAGAGCCTCAATAACAAAAGCGGCACTAGGCGGCGAATGTTCTATAACATCGAGTAGTACATTACCGTTATGAGCAAGCTTAAACACGGATCATCCTTTTACAACACTTAAGTTAAAGGTTTTTATAATTATATAAGGATAGAGTGCTAGAGATTTGAATAACTGTCAAGAAAATCGAGGAAAAGGGGACTGATGAGTTAATACACCTAAGCATAAATACTTAGGTGTATTGCTGTAAGCTTAATTTGTTGAAGGCAATTCCATAATACCGTCAATTTCAACTTGCACGTTTTTTGGTAATGCGCGCACGCCAATTGCTGCTCGGGCAGGATAAGGTGCTTTGAAGTATTGGCTCATTACTTCATTTACCGTCGCAAAGTTAGATAGATCAGTTAAATAGATATTAACTTTTACCAAGTCTTGGATGTTGCCACCGGCTTCTTCACATACCGCACTAATATTTTTAAATACTTGATGTGTTTGTTCTGCGAAATCTTCAGAGATCACTTCCATCGTTGCGGGAACTAATGGAATTTGACCCGATAAGTAAACTGCTGTACCAACTTTTACTGCTTGGCTATAAGTGCCGATGGCAGCAGGTGCTAGATCCGTAGAAATAAATGCTTTATTCATGATTTTCCTATATTATTTTTTACGATAGACTTTTTGCACATCAGGCATTACGCGAATGCGGCGCATGATATTAGCAACATGGACACGGTTTTTCACGGTGATCCCTAAATCTATCACGTATAAATTACTTTCTTTTTCATCTGTGGCAATTTCCACTATGTTTGCTTGGGTTGTAGCAATTACATTGGTTAGTTTTGCGAGTGCGCCTTGGTGGTTTATGATTTCTACACGCAGTGCTGCAATATATTCTTTTTCTGGATTATCATCCCATTTAACAACCAAGTACTTGGAGCGTTCAGTTTCCCAGCCACGAATATTTTTACATTCTTGGCGGTGAACCGTGATGCCTTTACCTTGGCTTATATGTGCGGTGATAGCATCCCCTGGCACTGGTCGACAACATTTAGAATAATTAACTAGCATGCCTTCAGTACCAATAATGGTCGCTTTAGCATTTTTAGTCATATCGCCTAAATCATCATTGTCATTTTGCAGTAAGCGGCGTGCGATCAGCATGCTCATTAAATTACCGCAGCCAATTTCAACTAATAGCTCTAATACAGTATTGAGTTCATGTTCTGCTAATACGCGACTAATATTTTCGTCAGGCAGATCATCGAACTTCGTTTCACCTAAAGCTGAGTCGAGTAAGCGACGGCCAAGTAATAAAGCTTCTTCATGATGTTGGCTCCTCAGGTAATTGCGAATTCCTAAACGTGCTTTACCGGTAACAATAAAGTTTAACCACGTTGCGTTAGGGTGCGCACCTGAGCTGGTAATCACTTCAACTGTTTGACCCGTATCTAATGCTTTACTTAACGGATGAGGTTTGCGGTTAACGCGTGCACCCACACAGGTATTACCAACATCGGTATGGACCGCGTATGCAAAATCAACGGCGGTTGCACCCATAGGTAACTCGACTATGCGACCATCAGGAGTGAACACGTAAATTTCTTCTGGGAATAGCTCTGTTTTAACGTTTTCAACAAATTCAAATGATGAGCCTGCGCTTTGTTGTAATTCCAACAAACTTTGCATCCACTGACGTGCACGTTGTTGTGCAGTGTGGCCTGCGTTATCACCGGATTTTTTATACATCCAATGAGCAGCAACTCCTTTATCTGCCATGTGATCCATATCGTGAGTACGGATCTGGATCTCAACAGGGATCCCATGAGGACCAACTAATGAGGTATGCAACGATTGATAACCATTAGTTTTAGGTACTGCTATATAATCTTTAAAGCGAGTTTCGATTGGCTTATATAAATTATGGGCAACACCAAGTACCCGATAGCAGATATCCATTGAATCAACTGCAATTCTAAATGCGTAGATATCCATGACTTCATTAAACAGTAACTCTTTATTAAGCATTTTTTTATAAATACTATATAAGTGTTTTTCGCGCCCAGAAACAGTGGCTGTAATGCCAGCTTCTTCAAGGCGTGCTGTTATCTCGGTTTGGATATTTGAAATGACTTCTTTGCGATTGCCGCGCGCTTTGGCAACTTCTGACTTTAAAGCGCGATGACGCATCGGGTAGAGGGCTTGAAAACCTAAATCCTCTAACTCATTTTTAATATCGTGAATACCTAAACGATTAGCAATCGGCGCATAAATCTCTAACGTTTCGCGGGCAATACGTCGACGTTTGTCAGGACGTAATGCTCCAAGAGTGCGCATATTATGAGTACGATCAGCAAGTTTGATTAAAATAACACGAATATCTTGTGTCATTGCCATAATCATTTTTCGATAGTTTTCAGCTTGGAATTCTTTTTTATCTTTAAAGCTGAGCTTATCAAGCTTGCTTACGCCCTCAACTAATTCGGCGACTGTCTCGCCAAAAATTTCGGCTAAATCTTGTTGGCTAAAGTCGGTGTCTTCAATCACATCATGCATTAATGCAGCCATTAACGTTTCGTGATCTAAATGCATACCAGCCAGAATTTGGCTTACTTCAACAGGGTGAGTAATGTAAGGTTCGCCACTTGAGCGAGTTTGACCCTCATGGGCCTCTCGGGCTACCACATAGGCTTTTTGTACCAGCTCTACATCAGCAGCAGGTAAGTATTCTGATATTTTCTTTTTTAGACCTTCAAAAAGATACATTCACACTCCAATGTTCTCGTGAAGCAAATAGGTAACGGTATGTTAAGAATATACGATGAAAAGAAGGGATTGCCAACGGCTAGAATAGAAATACTATACCGTTGGCTAAATCAGACAAGGAAGTCAGATTATTGGTTGCCGCCTACAATAGCTGCAACTGCAGCCATTTCAGCCGCCTCTTGATGTTGTTGCTCTTCACGATCAATAAGATCCATTGATGAGCTATCTACTAAACCAAGTTCAATTTCACGTAAAGCAACAACCGTTGGTTTATCGTTTTCAGGATCAACCAGTGGCTTTTTACCACCGACCGCGATTTGACGGGCACGACGGGCCGCAACTAAAATTAAATCAAAACGATTACCAATTGCATCTACTGCATCTTCAACAGTTACGCGAGCCATCTTAGCACTCCAAATAAATTTTTAAGCAAAGACGTAGTTTACTGCACCGAGTCAGATTCGCCAATAGCTTGTGGTTAATTTAAACAAATAAAATACTTACTGAACCCAAATTAGGATTTAACGCAGTAAGTCTACGAGTAAATCTTGATGGCGAATAGCTTGGCTTTGTAGCGATAAGCGTTTTGCCAATACGATCGTCTCAATTTCCTTCAGCGCAGTTGCAAAATCATCGTTAACCACGACATAGTCATATTCATTGTAATGAGACGTTTCAGATTGTGCTTTTGCCATGCGACCAGCAATGATTTCTTGTGAATCTTGGCCGCGATTATTTAAGCGCGCTTCAAGCTCAACTTTTGACGGTGGTAGGATAAAAATGGTTTCAACATCAGCGACCAGATCACGAACTTGACGTGCACCTTGCCAATCAATATCTAAAAATACATCAATACCTGCTGCAAGCTGCTCTTCAATTGCTTGCTTTGATGTACCGTAGTAATTATCGAACACTTGCGCCCATTCAAAAAAATCATTCTTTTCAATTAATGATTTGAATTCATCAACATTTACAAAGTGGTAATGCACGCCATTTGCTTCGCCCGGACGAGGCGAGCGAGTAGTATGCGATACAGATACTTTCATATCATTATACTTAGTTAACAATGCATTGATTAAGCTGGATTTACCCGCACCAGATGGTGCCGATAAAATAAATAAGTTTCCGCGAGTTTGCGTCATTACTTTGCTCTCTACTAAAAATAAATAGGCTTGAGTTACAAGTAACTCAAGCCTTAGATAACACCATTATACTTTAATAACCAAACACTGCTCAAGTTGAGCCAAGAAACACTTACTCAATATTCTGGATCTGCTCACGCATTTGCTCTATCAATACTTTAAGCTCAACCGCCGCATTGGTGATGTCGCTATTGATTGATTTAGAGGCGAGGGTGTTTGCTTCGCGGTTAAACTCTTGCATCATGAAATCTAAACGACGACCACAAGCGCCACCTTTTTTAAGGATTTTTTTAGTTTCTTTGACATGAGATTTTAAACGGTCTAGTTCTTCAGCTACGTCTTGTTTTTGTGCAAGGTAGATGAGCTCTTGCTCAAGGCGAGCTTCGTCAATATTTGCAGTTAAATCTTCTAATTTTTGTGCTAATTTTTCACGCTGCCATTTGGCAATTTCTGGCATGTGAGTTTCAACTATCGCTACTTGATCTAAAATAGCATCAAGGCGAGTGGCTATCATCTCTTCAAGATTAGCGCCTTCATCACCACGTGCAGATTTAAAATCTTCAATCACTTGATCAAAACCAGCAATGAGTGCGGTGTTAACGCTATCCATATCTAGCTCTTCAGCTTCCATAACACCAGGCCAACGTAAGATGTCGACAGGATTAATATCGCCATTACTTTGTTGTTGCACCCATTTGGCGCTATTGATCAGTTGTGCAGCCAACGCCTCATTAATTGAAAGTTCACCAACATGGGCTGGGTTTGCCACAAACTTTAAGAACACTTCAACCTTGCCGCGTTGTAAATGTTTACGTAGGCGCTCACGGATCACCGGCTCCATGCCACGAAATTGCTCAGGTGCGCGAATAAAGGTTTCAAGGTAGCGTTGGTTAACTGAACGAACTTCCCACGTGCCAGTGCCCCAATCGCCTTTTATTTCGCGACGCGCGTAAGCAGTCATACTGTGGATCATGGATGGTTTCCTAGTTTTATTAAACAATATTAAAAGTGATTATACCGTAACACTGGTTAAGCTCTAGCGGAAATTTTTGTTGCTGCGAATTTTACAATTTGCTTTTGTTTAAATCAGCATGGCATCTACAGCTATATATACATATAATGTGGGAAATTCTGAATTAAGGGGATCGTGAATGCGTCCAAGCGAAAGAACACCTAACCAAATTAGACCGGTTACATTTACACGTAATTACACTTTGCATGCTGAAGGCTCTGTGTTGGTTGAGTTTGGTAACACAAAAGTACTTTGTACAGCCACTGTTGAATCAGGTGTACCGCGTTTTATGAAAGGCCAAGGTAAAGGCTGGATCACAGCTGAGTACGGTATGTTACCGCGCTCTACCCATACCCGAAATGGCCGTGAAGCGGCGCGTGGCAAGCAAAGCGGTCGTACTATGGAAATTCAACGTTTAATTGCACGCGCACTTCGTGCCGCAGTTGATTTAAAAGCGTTAGGCGAAAATACCATTACTATTGATTGTGATGTTATTCAAGCTGATGGCGGAACTCGTACTGCATCAATCAGTGGTGCTTGTGTTGCTCTAGTCGATGCGTTAACACATATGCGTAGCAAGGGTATGATCAATTCAAATCCTCTTAAATTTATGATTGCAGCTATTTCGGTAGGTATTTATAAAGGCCAAGCTATTAGCGATTTAGAATATTTAGAAGATTCTGACGCTGAAACAGATATGAACGTAATTCTGACCGAAACAGGTAAAATTATTGAAGTGCAGGGTACAGCCGAGGGCGAACCTTTCTCGTTTGATGAGCTTGATGAATTACTCACTCTTGCGAAGCATTCAATCCGCGAAATCATTGACGTTCAGAAGCAAGCATTAGCTTAATAAGTAATAGGTTTATAGTAATGAAAGATTATCAAATAGAGTTTATTGAATTCGCCTTAGAAAAACAGGTGTTAAAGTTTGGTGAGTTTACTTTAAAGTCTGGCCGTACTAGCCCTTACTTCTTTAATGCGGGGTTGTTTAATACAGGTCGTGACCTTGCACGTCTTGGTCGTTTTTATGCTGCCGCCCTTGAAGATGCAGGCATTGAATATGATGTTTTATTCGGTCCTGCTTATAAAGGTATTCCAATTGCAACAACTACCGCAGTAGCACTTGCAGATCATCACAATAAAGATGTGCCTTATTGCTTTAACCGTAAAGAGAAGAAAGCACACGGTGAAGGCGGCACATTAGTAGGCTCTGAGCTAAAAGGCAAAATCATGTTAGTAGATGACGTGATCACTGCTGGCACAGCAATTCGTGAGTCTATGGAAATTATTGCAGAAAATGGTGCGGATCTAAGTGGTGTCTTGATAGCTCTTGATCGTCAAGAAAAAGGCAAAGCTGAACTGTCTGCAATTCAAGAAGTAGAACGTGACTTTAATACTAAAGTAGTTTCAATAGTAAAACTTGCAGATTTAATTAGCTACCTTGAAACTAAAGGTACTATGAACGAGCATCTTGCATCAGTAAAAGCTTATCGTGAGCAATATGGTATAGCTTAATCTAAGTATACTTAAAGCTATTCAACAAAAGCCCGATGATTTTCATCGGGCTTTTGCGTTTTATAACCGTATAAAGTTATTTTGAAGTTAAAAAAGTATCTCTTTTGTAGGGTTTGGCTTGAATTTTGAACGAACAGCACTTTATTTCAAGTTTTCTTTAAAAAACGCTTGCGTAAAATTCGCCGCGCCCTATAATGCGACCCCACTGAGACGGCAGACAGCAACGCTTAGCGAGGCAAGAGTTAATCAG
>NZ_JACJEV010000035.1:0-40417 GCF_014164235.1 Pseudoalteromonas sp. SG44-17
GATAGCTGATAGCTGATAGCTGATAGCTGATAGCCAAAGTATGTTTTATTGCAATAGGTATACAAGGACTTTATAAACTTATTATTGAGGAAATAACAAGTGGCGGAGTGGACGGGACTCGAACCCGCGACCCCCGGCGTGACAGGCCGGTATTCTAACCAACTGAACTACCACTCCGCAGTGGTATGTGCATGGGGTAATGCACTTACTAATTTTATTACTGATATCAAGTGGCGGAGTGGACGGGACTCGAACCCGCGACCCCCGGCGTGACAGGCCGGTATTCTAACCAACTGAACTACCACTCCGCAGAGATATCATTATACTTGTTATTACTTAATTTGTTGGCGGAGTGGACGGGACTCGAACCCGCGACCCCCGGCGTGACAGGCCGGTATTCTAACCAACTGAACTACCACTCCAGCATACAAATTTTGTAATATAACATTGTTTAAATAGTTGGCGGAGTGGACGGGACTCGAACCCGCGACCCCCGGCGTGACAGGCCGGTATTCTAACCAACTGAACTACCACTCCAGCGCATATTTAAACTGTTATTTTTTCTTATTGGCGGAGTGGACGGGACTCGAACCCGCGACCCCCGGCGTGACAGGCCGGTATTCTAACCAACTGAACTACCACTCCATAATAAGAATATGTTTTACAACCATATGTTGTGTAAGTGTTGGCGGAGTGGACGGGACTCGAACCCGCGACCCCCGGCGTGACAGGCCGGTATTCTAACCAACTGAACTACCACTCCAGCGTCTACTTACAAATTGTCGAAAATTGGCGGAGTGGACGGGACTCGAACCCGCGACCCCCGGCGTGACAGGCCGGTATTCTAACCAACTGAACTACCACTCCACATTTTCGTTGCTGTCTGAGTCTCCCCTGACAGCGGCGTGAATAATACGAACCAACCCCTACTTCGTCAAGGGCTTTTTTGTTTTTTTACAGGTTTTTTAGTCATCTGACATCGAAAGGTTTAAAATTTCACCGGATCTATCACTTTTTGAACCATTTTTGTCGAGTTCTTTTTTTTCATTACTTTGCGGCTCATTTTCAACTGCTGTTTTTTTCTTCAAAAATGGTAAGTTGATTTTCGGCATGATTGATTTTTTCTGCACAAATACACGAATTGCTAACCAACCCAACAGCAAAACCAGTAAATTCCCGCCAACAATTAAACTAATAAATGTAATTGTTGCCATTGATTCGGCTTCCTTAGCAACTCTTTCTATTTCTTGTTGCTGTGCTGGGGTAATAATTGGTTCTGGTAATTCAGGCACCACTTCTATTGGTCGTTCTATTTCAAATTTATAGGTCGGTAAAGTCGCCATAAATTCGCGCCCATTAACATTAGTACCAAAAACAGACAGTTCAATACTGTATCGCCCCCAATCATAATTTTTAATCGTCAGCTGACGGGTCAAACTGTTTTTAGCATCAAGCGTAAACATTTGCTCTTCATTATTGGGGTAATAAATTTTACCTTGGATCAATACCGTATCTGGTTGCACTATTTGGTTATCGAGGGTAATGGTTAATTGATGTTCTTGCAGGTCATCTTCGGCTAAGGCGATTTCATAACTAAAGGGGGGTTCTTTAACTTCGATAAGATCTTGCACGACGGTGCGCTTTAATAATGGGGTTTCAATATATAGCTCTGGTCGCCATTGTCCGGCTGGGAAAACTAATTTAAATTCACCGGTAAAAATACCATCTTTAGGGCGCTCATCGAAACCACGGCCATCGTCTTTAAATTCAGCAACATTCTGAGTGCCAGCGCCAAAGTTTGCAAAGTCACTGTTATTGGTGCTAATAAAGTCAACATTTAAACTGACCACATCCCGAAACAAGCCCACTTGAATCGGCTCACCATCATTTAGTATTTGCCCTGTAATTTTAACTGTTTCGCCACGAAACAGTAATGGGGGTAATGGTTCGGCTTGTAATTCTACTTCTCCTAACACCACAATCCGGCTTTTCGGCAAAATACTACCAACGACCTGCCAAGGCCCAGGCATTGGCTGCTTAATAGTAATCAGATCATAACTTAGCTCATCAAACCATTGTAGGTTGTCATCTTTTCTCGCCGAGGTTGCATAATATTTACTGCCATCGGGTTTTACCAATACCACTGCTGGTGCACCGGGCTTGCGAAAAAATAATAAGGTGATTTCGTCAACTTTATAATCAATACGAAAACGATTTTCCAGTAAAGGAATTTCATTTTGCCGCCCATCGCGCTGCAGTAAGGTTATTTTATCTTCATTTGTTGCACTGCTGGTGTTTGGTAACATCATAACCAAACACACAACTAACATTATGCTTCTCATGTTTTGCCTTATTCGGCGCGCCATATACATTGACCACCGGCTTCGTTGACTATATTTAATCGCTCTTCGTGAGCGAGTTGCTCATCATTATTGGCTTGTAAGACCACCAGCGGTGGACGGTTTGAATCTAAACGACGCAGTTCTTTTTGTTGTTGCTCACTGCCTTGATTTTTATTTTGATTAAGATTGAGCTTTACCTGCCCCCCCGTCATCGCTAAATAAACGTCAGCTAAGATCTCAGAATCCAGTAGTGCGCCGTGTAAGGTACGCTTAGCGTTATCTACATCATAACGCCGGCATAACGCATCTAAGTTATTCTTCTGTCCTGGATGCAAGTCACGCGCCATTTTGAGGGTGTCGAGAACTTGGCAGTAATCATGGGTTTTTTGATAACCTTGATTGAGCAACGCAAATTCATTATCCATATGACCGACATCGAACGGCGCATTATGAATTACCAGCTCCGCCCCTCTAATATAGTCGAGAAACTCTTGAGCTATTTGATGGAATAACGGTTTATCACGTAAAAACTCATTAGTGATACCATGAACATCAATGGCTTCTTCGTCACTTTTGCGCTGTGGGTTGATATAAACGTGAAAGTTATTGCCGGTTAAACGACGATTCACTAATTCCACACAGCCAATTTCAATAATACGATGCCCTTGCTTAGGGTCGATGCCGGTGGTTTCTGTATCTAAAACTATTTGTCTACGTGCCATATCGAATTTAGCCTGACTCTGGTATCTTTCTATAATCACTTTATTGTACATAAGATCAAGGGAAAACAGTGCAAAAAACCGTAGAGATTTACACCGATGGCTCATGTTTAGGTAATCCGGGCCCCGGCGGTTATGGTATTTTTATGTTTTATAATGACCACGAAAAAAAATTAAGCCAAGGCTATACCCTCACCACCAATAATCGAATGGAAATGCTCGCAGCAATTGTTGCTCTTGAGAGTTTAAACCGCCCGTGTGAGATAAACCTCACCACCGACAGCCAATACGTGAAACAAGGTATTGAATCATGGCTTGCTAACTGGAAGAAGCGAGGCTGGAAAACGGCTGCTAAAAAACCAGTTAAAAATGTCGATTTATGGCAGCGTCTTGATGCAGCCTGCGCCCGTCATAATGTGACTTGGAAGTGGGTAAAAGGTCATAGCGGCAATAAATACAATGAAATTGTTGATGATTTGGCGCGTGATGCCGCTGGCAGTAAAGATTTATTAGTCGATGAAGGTTACAACCCTGAATAATATTAGTAGGTAATTCATCATAAACCATTTAACAACTTAGTTATATGATATAAGATTTGGATATATTAAATAATGGAGTTGTTAAATGGCTATCTCGATCGAGTCTTTTTTTCATCAGCAAAGTGCTACCTTTACTTATTT
The DNA here is from genome assembly GCF_014164235.1 of Pseudoalteromonas sp. SG44-17. Lineage (NCBI taxonomy): Bacteria > Pseudomonadati > Pseudomonadota > Gammaproteobacteria > Alteromonadales > Pseudoalteromonadaceae > Pseudoalteromonas > Pseudoalteromonas sp. SG44-17. The sequence continues at coordinate 3,742 of NZ_JACJEV010000035.1, forward strand.
AGTGTCTTGCCAAACCACTAAATCTGCCATGTTGATCGATGCCCCTGCTGACTTTGATGCTGCTAGCTGTACGTTAAGTTTTCAAACCGCCGACGAGATCATTGCCCATATAAACGATAACCAACTTATTCTTGAGTGGGTTTTAGAAAGCCACGCCCATGCAGATCACATTACTGCCGCCAGTTATATAAAGCAGCAACTTGCGACATATCATCCTTGCAAGTTAGCAACGGGTAAAAAAATAATACAAGTGCAAGAACATTTTAGCCGCCTGTATAATATTAATATGCCATGTGATGGCAGCCCATTTGAACAGCTATTTACTGATAACGAGCATTTTGCACTGGGCGCACACAAGGTTACTGTATTAGCGACTCCAGGCCATACTCCAGACAGTGTGTGTTATTTAATTGAAGGCAACTTGTTTGTTGGTGACACATTTTTTATGCCCGATAGCGGTACTGCACGCTGTGATTTCCCAGGTGGCAGTGCCAAAACGCTTTATCAGTCACTGCAACGTATTTTAGCCCTGCCCGATGAAACTATTTTATGGATGTGCCACGACTATCAGCCGGGTGATCGCCCACTTGCCAATAAAACATCGGTACTCGAGCAGCGCACCAGTAATATTCATCTACAAGCCTCTGAGCAAGATTACATAACAACCCGTAGCGCCCGTGATGCAACACTCAGTGCACCTAAATTATTGCACCCAGCAATACAAATGAATATTCGCGCAGGCCAATTACCAAAAGCACAGCAAAACAGTCAGCGTTATTTAACGCTTCCGCTCACAGTGTTGCTTTGAGGTTTGCCGTAAACCAGCTCCTTTTACTGGAGCAAACTGTGGACGAGCGTGCCATTTAGGCTTTATGGGTGTCAAAGGCGCAACTCGTTTACGAGCGACCAACATATACACACTTCCCATGGGTTTTAGATATTGCTTGGTAAAACGTCGCCATGGCGCAAACCGCGATAAACGGTTGCCTCGTGCTAATGACGAATAAATAAAACGTTCATCACTGACTATTTCAAAACCTAATAGGTTAAGCCAATCTTTTACCCGTGCGGGAGTGAAAAAGCGTCCCGTCCATGGCAACTTTTGACCGCTAAAGGGCAACAACTGCGCAAGTCCACATAAACTAAATGGGTTAAACCCGGTGATCACCATATAGCCACCTGGTATTAAGGTGCGGTGTGCTTCACGTAATATATGATGCGGATCGGTGTGATACTCTAAGCAATGACTTAATATACAGGCATCAACACTGTGCTCGTAAAAAGGGAGTTCATCTATATCGGCAACAACACCTGTAAATGGTCCTGACTCTGCTACGCAGACTTGGTGTTTAATGGTACTTTTACTGGTATTAAGTTCGCCACTGAGATTACCGAGTTTTAACATGTGATAGCCAAACATCCGCGGTAACCACTTGGCCATTTTACGTTCTATATCACTACGTAAATAGTCACCATGAGGAAACTCTTGCCACGACAGTGGTTTGGGTCCTTCTTGAAAACTAAGGGCTGGTTTCATACGCTGAGCTCGTTATACTGTTTGATATCGTCACTTTATAGAGCAATGTCACATGGTGCAAGTCAAAGCAATTAAAGCCTTTTCTGATAATTACATTTGGTGCCTTAGCGATCCTACAAGTTCGCAAGCATGGGTAGTTGACCCAGGTCAAGCTGAACCAGTGTTAACTTATTTAAACCAAGCTGGTTTGACCTTAGCGGGTATTTTAGTTACCCATCATCATTATGATCATACTGATGGCGTAGCCGCTTTGTGTGAAAAATTTGTGGGCATTGATGTATATGGCCCACACAATAGTCCATTTAAAGGGATCACAAAACCATTAATGGACGCGGATAAGATAACCGTACTTGGGACAGAATTTTCAATCATAACAACACCTGGACATACCTTAGATCATATTTGCTATACCCACCCTGCTCTCGCTTTTACTGGCGATACATTATTCAGTGGTGGTTGCGGACGCTTATTTGAAGGAACAGCAGAGCAAATGTACCACTCATTTAACAAACTAAAAGCGCTACCGCATGATTGTAAAATTTATTGTACTCACGAATACACCCAAGCTAACTTAGCATTTGCATTAGCCGTTGAACCGGATAATCAAGACTTGCTCAACTATTCACACTGGGTTGACGAGCAACGTAACAACGACTTAATCACTTTGCCGAGTACTTTAGGGCAAGAGTTAAAAATAAACCCGTTTATGCGTAGCGAGCTGCCAAGCATTACCACGCTATTGCCAGCACAATTTAAAGGACTCAGAAAAAACTCAGCACAAAAAACTGAACCTTGGCAAAACTTCGCAGGTCTGAGAACCTGGAAAGATCATTTTTAATATAATAAACCTGCCCTGTAGTTAATAAATCTAAGCAGATTATTTAGTTAGCTGGTAAACAGCGGCATTGTTGCATATTTTAAACGGTCATAAAGTGGTAATACCGACTCATAACGGGTAGTATTCGCCGAGTTTTTTACCTGATGTATTGGTATTTATGAATAAATCCCCCCTCGTTTTAGCCTTGGCTTTAGTGCTAAGTGGTTGTCAAACCTTGACATCAACACAATCTGATGACGCTATCGTCAATCAAGCAGAGCAGCCACAACTTAATGGCGCCAGCCCACACGATATCAGTGAAGCATTGATGATCAATGCACAATACCAACAAGTTAACGACTTGGATGATGCACCACCCGTTTTTGATGATGTGTGGGAGCGAATTCGTTACCAATTATCAATTGAAGTGCCGCAAAATCGCCCAGTTGTCACTGAGCGTAATTATTATGCTAAACATCAAGCTTATCTAGATCGCATCTCAAAACGCGCGGAACCTTATCTACATTTTATTGTAGAAGAAGTTGAAAAGCGTGATATGCCAATTGAAATAGCATTACTGCCTATTGTTGAAAGTGCCTTTGACCCGTTTGGCTACTCATACCGAAGTGCATCGGGTATTTGGCAATTTATGCCACAAACTGGTGAGCGTTTTGATTTAAAGCAAAACTGGTGGTACGACGGTCGTCGTGACATTGTACAATCAACCCGTGCGGCGCTTGATTATCTATCTTATTTACATAAAACCTTAGAGGGTGATTGGCTCAACGCCATTGCGGCCTATAACTCAGGTGAAGGGCGTTTATTACGCGCCATAAAAAAGAACCGTAAAAAGCACTTGCCTACTGATTTTTGGTCTCTTGATTTACCAAGTGAAACCACCGCCTATGTGCCAAAGCTATTAGCATTATCAGATTTACTAAAACGCCAAGATGACTTTGGGGTAAAGTGGAACCCGATTATCAATGCACAAGTTGTTGAAGCCGTTGATATAGGTTCACAAATTGATTTAGCACTTGCTGCGGATATGGCTGACATTAGCCTGACTGAATTGTATCGTTTAAATCCTGGCTTTAATCGCTGGGCAACGGATCCAAATGGTCCTCACTTTTTATTATTACCAACAGACAAAATTGAGCAGTTTCAACAGTTATTAGCTAAAACAGCGATGAAAGATCGTCTGCGTTGGCAACAGTATATTGTCGCAAGCGGTGACAGCTTATCGGTAATTGCGAAGAAGTTTGCCACCAGCACCAGCGCTATCAAATCACTCAATAAACTAAAGTCAAATACCATTCGTATTGGTCAGCAATTATTAGTGCCGTTAAGTGACGGTGCAATTAATAGCGAACACCTACCAAAACAAATGCGTATGGCGGTGAATAACAATAGTCAAAAGAAACTGTCTCATACGGTTAAAAGTGGCGACACTTTATGGGATATAAGCCGAGAGTACGATGTAACCATTAATGAACTCGCTAGCTGGAATAAACTTAAAAAGAATAGTGTATTACGTTTAGGCCAAAAGTTAACGGTTTATCAGAGCCCTAAGACCCCTAAGACGGCGTTAGTCAGTACCGAGCGGACAATCACCTATAAAGTTCGCCGTGGTGACTCTCTGGCTCGCATCGCAGCTAAGTTTAACTTAACAGTAAACGATATTATCAAATGGAATAACTTAGCAGGACAAAAGTACTTACAACCAGGGCAAAAGTTAAAGCTTAAAGTGGACGTAAAAAGCACCTAAGCGAAATAATACAGACAATAAAAAAGAGCGTTTTCGCTCTTTTTTATTGTCTAATGAGGTAACTTAGCTAACCACTCTTGGAGCCATGGCTGAGTTACTGGCCAAGGTTCAAAATCTTCACAGGCATCAATTTCTAAACGATGGCCGATAGGTTGTGCTTGTAAGTCACGAAATAACTCATCAAAACTTCGCCCTGCACCACAAAACGTATCACCATAACTTCGGTCGCCCATAGCGATAATACCGTATGGCTTAGCAGTTAACATAGGAAAAGTGCTATTCAACTCGTTAAAAAAACCAGCAAGGTTGTCAGGAATATCACCTTGCCCGGTAGTTGAAGTGATAACTAAAATATGTGTGGCTTGTTGAATATCTGCAATGGTTGGTTGATCGACTAAATTTACGCTGTGCCCTGCTTGTTCTATTGCGTCAATAACTTCGTCACTTAAACGCTCGGCACCGCCATATACACTGCCTACAAATATGCTAATCGTTGCCATTAATAATCCCTCTCTTGATGTGGCCAGCCAAGCTGTTGACAAATAGTGAGCATTTCTTCACCTAGCGGCGCTTTAATATTGATCTGTTGTTGAGTATAAGGGTGCACAAAATTAAGCTCAGTTGCAAATAACATTAATCGACGTAATGCAAAATGCTCTCTAAAAAATTGGTTATGCTGATTATCACCATGATTAACATCACCAATTATAGGCAGTGATAAATGTTTTAAGTGACGGCGGATTTGATGCTTACGACCAGTTTTAGGAAAGCACTCCACCAGCGAATAGCGCACTGTTGGGTATTTATCAATTGGTATCGGTAACGTTGCTTGCTGCAAGCAGTTAAACAGAGTTTGTGCCTCTTGTGGGGCTTTATTTTGATCAGCAAACTTATCCGCAATTTTATCCAGCTGTTCTTTTAGTGGCTTATCTAAAAACACCGACTCCGGCGCAAAACCACGCACTAACGCGAGATAGCGTTTAGAGATTTGATTATCAATAAATAACTGATTAATGTCCCGTGCAGCTTCAGAGCTCAATGCAAACAGTAAGACGCCCGATGTAGGCCTATCTAAACGATGCACAGGGAACACATGCTGGCCAATTTGATCGCGCAGCATCTGCATCGCAAATTGTGTTTCATGTTTATCTAAAAATGATCTGTGTACTAATAAACCAGAAGGCTTATTAATTGCGATATAGTTTTCATCACGGTATAAAATTTCAAGCTCAGCAAATTCAATTGGCTCAGGGCGTTCACTCATGGCTGCTTCCTAGTACATTATCAAACTCTGTGAGTAACGCGATGATGGCATCGCCTCCAGCCTTTTCAGTAAGCATTAACTCAGCCATCGGTGCAATTGCAAAATTACTCGGTAACGGCTGCTGTTTAGCAACTAACATTTGCATTTTTTCAATAAATACAAATTGTAACCACTGCTCAAACGCCATAGTATCGTGACAAAATGGCACTGTTGAGTTTAACGCTTGCGGATCAATTGGAGTATTTTGCCAAAGTTGATGCTGTTTTAATAAGTCTTCGAGTTGCGTTAAGTAAGTTTGGGTCTGTTGGTACATAACCACCCTTGTTGATTATCATTGCTTGATTATACCCTGTTCCCACATGGCCTGCTATGGCGTATAATTTAACGAATTTTGCAGTAAAAAATCAGTGGATCATTATGACCGAGCAGATCGCAACCTTAGGGCAATTACTTGATGGCGCAGGTACAAATTGGCGCGCTTTTGATATTGGCAGACATATTACCAAGCTAGATAAAAAGCAATTTTTAGCCATTGAGCAAGCACAGATCCCCTATCCTTACCCGCTCGCAGGCAATGCATGGTTAGCTATTCAGTTTTGGGATAGCAAAGCCAGTAGCGAGCCCTACGTGTGGTTTTTAAAGTTTCCAGTTGATGAGCAAAGCAAACTGGTATGCGCCAGTCGCGATCACTTTGCCAATATGGTGATAGAAGCACTTGGCAATGATTTGACCGGCGAGCAAGCCGACGGGAAGCTTGATAATAACCCATATGTGTTTACACCTAACGCAAATAAACTAGCTGCATTTAATGCACAGTTAAAAGTGTTATTAAAACAACCTGCCTCACAATATTATGAGTACACCCAACTGTATTTTAGTGGCAAACTAGGGTTTGATAATTGGCAAAGTGTTGCAGTACAGGGGATTGCTGATTTTGCATTACGCTTAGATAGCGATAAAAATCTAGCGTCATTACAACAAGCCTGGGAGCAACTGCCAGCTGAAGTGTTACAACCGCTCAGCGCAATGCTTGAACATGTTGAAATACCGCCGGTATTTAGTCAACAGTTGTTAAGCTACGCCCAGCAAGCCATTGCGCAAAAAGATACCTTAGCACTGTGTTGTGCCCTACGTGCAATGTCAAAAGCACAAGCGCAAACACTTACGGTACAATTAGTGGATACTCTTTTAGATTCAGAAATCGCCACAGAATCGGATGTTTTACTGACCATTGCAGGACGTTGTTTTAACTTGCTCACTGATCCCGAGCGGTTACATATTTTTATGGACAATTGCGCCCACCATCAGCAAATTGAAGAGCTTTTCCCAAGTATTTTTGCTGACTTAGTTGCAATACCGAGTATTCGACCACACCTATTAGGTTTACTTCGCAAAGAAAATCGCAGCGAAACCCTCGCGCGAGCAATTGGAAGGTTATTCTCGTAAATGGCAAGTTTATGGACATTCATTATCATTGGTGGTGTGATTTATCTTTTTTGGCTTAATCGTAAAGTTGCTGAAGCTGCCAACGCACACGCAAAACGTCAAAGCGACCAGCTACAAGTGCAATTAATGAGTGTCGCCTGCACTAAACGCCGCTTTGGCCTTTTAAAAAGCGGCAAACCTGGTATCAAAAGCGAGTTTATTTTTGAATTTTCCAGTGATGGTGAAAGCGTTTATCAAGGGGTGTTATTTATGGAAAATGAAATGCTGAAAAGCGTTTTAGTGCCGCCGCATAAGATTTAGTAGTGAGTTAGTGAGTTAGCAAGTTTGCGAGTTAGAAAGTTAGCGAGTTTGCGAGTTAGCAAGTTAGAAAGTTAGCGAGTTATCAGCGCACACTGATATTTAATCATTTTACGTTAACTATAAAAAACTAAGGCGTAACATATAGTTACGCCCCAATCTGACTTCGTCCATAATAAGGCATCCATACCTACGCCGAAGCTACCATTTTTATCTATCCCCTGAACGGGTATATATCCAAATACACCCTCACATTGCATCTATGCAATATCCTACACATCCTAGTGTTATCCTCTTTGCCTACCTGGCCGTCCTGCGTTTCCAAACGCTCCTATTACTTCCTGTAATATAATCCTTTGGGCTATCCTTATCATTAGCTCCGCTAATGTACTGCATCCTCGCAGTGTCCTAACTCATCCTTGCATCCGTGTTAACTTGTCCATTTGCTTCCTGCTAAGCATCTTGCTTAATTGCCATAATCCGTTTCCTTGGCAGCAGCTCATTCATTGAGTCTGTGTCGTCTTGACAAAGTAAAGTTTAAAGCAAAGTGGACTCAGCGGTAGTCATAAATAATAATAATTTTCATGTAACAAATTTGCAAAAAAAATTTTTTTACTATAAAACAGTTTGTTACGATGAAATCAATCATGATCACAGCGATATAAAAGGCTTAAGCGCACGATAATGTAAGATATCTCTCACAGTGACATTTCCATTATGGCGCTTTATCTTAAATCAATGCTGTTGAGCTGATTTAAATAGCAGTTCACCTTGTACATTGTTAAAAGTCAGTTGTTGTAAGTGCACAAAACCTTCACTGGCAAAAAACGCGGTATGTTTATCTTGGGTTACAAATACAGCCATACCCGATGCAGCTGGATTACCGCTAACTAAATCATTCAAGCCACGAAGTAGATGACGGCCGAGGCCTTCACCATGAAAATGAGGATCAACTGCAATAAAGGCTAAAAAATAGTAGTTTCCTTGTGCTGCGAGCGCATTACGGATCGTTTGCTCTTTTTCAATTAATTGATTTGTTTGCAAATAGCCAGCACTAAGCATTAACTTTAAACGCCAGTGCCAATAGCGCTGTGCTTGCAGCTGACTTGATGATTCGAATACACACGCAACCGCTTTTAAACGATCATTTTTATATAAACCAATCAGCGGCTGTTTTTCTTGCCAAAAAGTACTGAGCTCTTCACGGATCAGAGCACGTAATTTTTTTTCATAAACGGCTTTATTCGCCTCACTATAATTGAGCATTGGTTGCAATAGCGGATCATCATGATAAGCTTGATAGATTAAGCTCGCAGCAATACTAATGTCTTCTGCAGCAATATATTGAACTCGAAATGTCTCATTTTCAGTCTCAACTGTCATAGCTAGTCCTTTTTATTATTTTGATTTTTTGTACATCAGCAACTATAGGTATATTCCTATCTGCGTTAAAAGGCAAATTCAGCGGGTGTTAAACTCTAACAACCCATCATAAAGTTCTATAACTGTTTTACTGTTACCATCAAGGAGCATGACATGGATACCACTAAACACGATATCAATACATTATTCAAACAACTCGGCTTACCAAGTTCAGAGGCTGAGATTGACACTTTCATTGCTGCTCATTCATTACCCGCCACAACATTATTACAAGACGCCCCTTTTTGGGATCAAGCACAACAACATTTTATTGCTGAATCATTAGCAGAAGATGGTGATTGGAGTGAAGTGATTGACGAACTGGATGTACGTTTACGTCAGCAGTAAAAGTATTTGGCTACGGCCAACCACCTGTTATTATACCCGGCGCAGCACATGTTAGTGCTATGCCTTACTTTAAAGAGTTTAAAAATCGAATGAATGCTGTTGTTTTTGATGCAATTAAAGCCCTTCTTGATGAAGGCAAAATTCCTACTGTAGCTTTAACTAAAAGTAAACTGACACAACCTATTCCATTGCCTGTTATTATTGCTGCTGTTAGCCAATATAAAAATAACCCTGATTCTATCCATAATTTAGCAAAACAACCTCAGCAAAAAAGTGAGACTATAGATAACTCTAGTCAACTTGATCGCATCGAAGCAAAACTAGACCGCTTACTAGCACTACTTGAAAAATAATAAATTAGAGATCCATCATGTTTGTTGTTGATTTAACGTTTGATTGTTACCAAGACACGACCCTTGAAAATGCCGAACAAGCGATAAACCGCTTAGTTAATGCACTGCGCTTTAATGGGCAAATAATGGGAGAAGAATTCCCAACAGTATTAAAAGATGGCTACTTTGTAACGCGTGTTATGTGTCCCACTGATGATGCAATGCACCCGCTCAACAACAGTCCATTTGTAAAACACAGCATTGATAAATTACATAGCGCTGGATTGCTGGCACCAAAAGTAAAAGTGATCGGCCAAGATATTCACTCTAATGGTGCAGATGAGTGTCATGAGCCGTCCAGCTATATTTTATATACAACCTATGTGCATACATGTAGTCCGCTGTATTGCGGTGATGATTTTTTACCCGTTCCGTTGTTTAAAATACCCGCTATTGCCAATGGTGATTATAAAACTTTAATAAAATGGCAAGAAGACTGGCAAGCTTGCGACCAAATTCAAATTAATGGTGCAACACGTTGTGAATTTCCTGCATTAGATGAAATATCAAACATTGATAGCGATCTTTCTCGTCGCGGTAAAGATATTGCCAAACGTGTTAGCTTTTTAACTAAAAAGCCAGTTTATTATTATTTGTATCGGGTTGGTGGCAAAGACAAAGCATCTGAGCTTGAACGTAAATGCCCAGGCTGTAATAACGATTGGAAGTTACCTGAATCATGGTTTGGCTTATTTGATTTTAGGTGTGAACCATGTGGTTTAGTGTCTAATATATCGTGGGATTTTCAGTAATAAAAACAAAAGGGAACTGCAGTTCCCTTTTTTAGCATTGTTATATTTCAAGTGCTGCAATAAACTCTCCAAGATTAGCCGCTAAGGTATGATGCGGTTTCTTTCCGACATACTCCAAACATACTTCACCTGAAGAAATTAATACTGATACTAATAAATCGTCTTGATCCGTTAAGCCTATAAATACCGTTGGCTCTTGCTTAAGCTTACGCTTCATCAATACATGCCCGGTTATATTTTGCTGCAGTAAATCAAAGTCATCTTCATTCCAAGCTTGCAGTAACTCCACGCTATGTTGGTTTATTTTGGCAGTAATTGCTCCTGCGAAAAACGCGCCATAATACTCATTCAGTGCTTGTGGAAACTCAACCTCAAGGGCTGCTGCTAAATCAGTTAAAGAGCCTGTAGGACTGCGACGCGTCGCCTGCCATTGGATCATACCATTTGCATCCGCACTGCCAACCTCACAAGGGCTTGACCAATCACTGTCGTGCTCAATACATGGTAATGAATCTGTTTGCTCTAACTGGCGCTGGGCAAATCGTTGATGAAGTTGTTCTAATTCTGTAGCAATACTCATACTGTGAAACTCATAAGCTTTAGGTATAATGGCGCTATTGTAACTATAAAAGACGTAACATGACAGATTACAGCAATTCACCTGAACTAAAAGGCAGCGTACTTGGCCAATCAACCGAGTATGTAGATACCTACACACCGAGCTTATTGTTTCCGATCGCACGTAAACTTAACCGCGATGATTTAAATATTGATGAAAGTGCCTTACCCTTTAAGGGTCAAGATCTTTGGACTGGCTATGAGCTATCGTGGTTAAACGCAAAAGGTAAACCTGTGGTTGCCGTGGCCACCTTTGAATTTCCTTGTCAAAGTAGCCATATCATTGAATCAAAGTCTTTTAAGTTATATTTAAATAGCTTTAATCAAAGCCGTTTTGATTCAATTGATGACGTACAGGCTATTCTAACTGCGGATCTATCGACAGCAGTAGCAAAGCCCGTCAATGTTACTTTGTACAGCCCGAGTGATTATAACTGTTTACCCTGTACGCCGTTGCCTGGTGAGTGCATTGACGACTTAGACATTGAAATTGATAACTACCATTTACATGCTAACTCTTTACAAGCGGTCGCGACAAATACAGTGACTGAAACACTGCACAGTCACTTATTAAAATCTAATTGCTTGATCACCTCACAACCTGACTGGGCGAGTATTATTATTCGCTATACCGGTGAGCAAGTATGTAAAGAGTCTTTATTGCGGTATTTGATTTCTTTTCGTACTCATAATGAGTTTCATGAGCAATGTGTTGAGCGTATTTATTGTGACTTAATCACGCAATTGAAGATTACCAAGCTTGAAGTTTATGCCCGTTACACCCGACGTGGTGGCCTTGATATCAACCCATATCGATCCACAGATCACGATACAATACCATTTAACGTGAAAATAAACCGCCAATAATAGTCATTTTATTGTATAGAACCCCGAGCCCGCTCGGGGTTAATTTTCAACTCGCTAACTTTCTAGCTCACTAACTCTTTTAGTTGGTATTGACATACCGCATACATCAACATAATTAGGCGTTTCTACAAACCATGCTTCACTGCGATTTTGACGCGCTTTAATCAACATTTTAAAACTATTAGAATCTGTTTTTAGCACCTTAAATTGACTGCGGTCCTCTTTGCTTATATCAGCTAAAACTTGCAGATCCGTTATTGGATTAAATTTCTCTCCTGCTGTTTCTATGCGTGAGAGCAGATTAAAATGAGCCATGCCTTCTAGCACCCGGCCAAATACGGTAATATTTCTATCTAAGTAACGAGGTCCATGACCTAATGTGACATAAAACTCAGTGCCACCGCTGTTAATATCATTATCCCTTGCCATCGCAAATATACCGTTACAATGTACTTGCCAAGTTTGGGCTTGCGCTTCATTTTGTGCCACTGCAAAGCCATTTAAAAACCCCGTGATTGCAGCGTAACCATCTTCTCTATCCAGTTCGGTAATTTTAAGTGCCGTTTTAGTCGCTAAATAAAACTCAGCAGGTACTGCTTTACTTGCAGTGTTAATTACTTTTTTACCACTGGCATCACCGCCTTGGGCTACAAAACCTTCCACAAAACGGTAAACACTCAAACCTCTATAAAAGCCTTCACGAGCAAGTTTTTTTATATTCTGTGTGTGTTTTGGTGCAAGTAATGGATTAAGTTCAATATACGCCGCGCCCGAAGGTAGAGTAATTTTAATGATATTATCAGTGTCTACCATTCGCCATTCTGATGCGCTGACATTACTCATTACGCCACTGACTGTTGGTTGTTCAACCGTGTTTGCCACGCTTGTTTGACTCAAGATTAACGCAACCGCAGCTAAGCATGATTTTTTCAACATATCCCACAACTTTTTTTATTATTAGTGGTGCTACATTATTGGGTTAAGGTTTTTTTATCAAGCCAAAATTGTTGTTGCTGAATCGGCGCACTGCGCGGCAACAAGGGATTAATGAGCTCAATAATTCGACGATTTTTTAAATTAGCTTGCGCAATAGCTGCGGCAAAATACTGATAAAATAACGCATCAAAAGATCCATCAGCGATCGCAGCCAATAGTCCATCTTGAAGGAGTTTATGTAATGTTTCATTATTATTTGCGACAAAAAAGTACACTGCGGATGGGTAACGAATAGCAATATGCTGATCGTGAATAACATCATTGCCGTAATTTTTCGACACATCAAATATATCGTACGCAAGTGCATCAATATGCCCAGTACGAAGCATTTCTATTGGCTTAGCCCCCATGCCATACCTTAGCGTAGATAACTCATTGCGTTCGAAAATAGCTGAGTCAGGCCAATCTTGCCTTAACCCAAATAGAAATGAACGCAACTGTCCTGAATGCGTAACTTCTGCAAACATACTTTTGTTACTAACATGCACTAAAGGAATACGATAACCCAGTAAACCTTTATCTATGGGGATCAAAATGGCTTTAGCTTGTTTTTCCCATTTCGCGCTTGTTACCCCCCAAAACACATCAATACCATTTTTATCGCCTAACAAGCGTATTGCTCTGGTTTGCGATGGAATACTAGGTACTTCAACTGGCACAATAGTGATAGCAGACTTACTTAATACCAGTGCGAGTAACTCAGCAGAATAAGGATGGCTTCCTGCCGAGTAACGTACACTTAATTGCGTATTAGCGTACCCACTAAAAGAACACAATAAGTAAACTAACATTAGTTTTCTCAACGTATCATTACCACTAATCTAAATCGAATTTATAAAGAATATCAACATTTTGATACAGGCCACTGGTGATTTCAATGTATAACTGCGACAGTAACTGATAGCGTACTGCCACTTCACTGAGGGAGTCAAAAATCCCCACACTGTATTTCACTTGAATGCCTGGCGCAACGTAACCCGAAATTTCAACTTTGGTCTCTTCGCCGCTCCCCTTAGAGCTCAAACTCACATCAGTTAAACCAAACGTTTCACCAACTTTAGAAACCATTCCTTCACTACGGCTCACCCCTTGTGCTAGCAACAACTGAGTTAACATCGCATCTGTTGAGCTATCACCTTCACCTAGTGGTTGACCATTTAACAAGTAAGCGAGTGATTGTGCTTGATCCATTGCTGGTTCAGAGAACACTTTTAATACAGGCTGATCGATATTGCCTGTTAAAGTGATCCCGGCAATAACATCATTAGCAGTATTGTCTGGATTACGGATCGCTTTAATATTTAAGTACGGCTTATCAATTGGGCCACTAAAACCAATTTGCCCGGTACGAATTATCAAATCTTGACCAAATGAACGATATGTACCTTGTCGTAAGTTCAATTCACCGGTGGTGATCATTGGCGTTTGTTGATCCATTTTAATCGCTAAATCACCTTCAATTTTTGACTCCAGACCAAAAGATTTTATACGCACATCGTTTTCAACAATTAGCTTTAAGTTTATATCGTAATCAAAAGGCACAGCTTGCGTTTGCTTGGTCTGCTTATCAATAATAATCTCATCATCACTGACTCGCACAGCGCCTTCTGGTAACTCTTCTATTTCTATTCGACCATACGGGACAACCACTTGCCCTGCTAGTTTAAAAGCATTATCAACTAAACTTATTTTTAGGTCTGGGGAGATCTTAAAAATCACTCCTTGCTGCGCACGCACGTAAAACTGCTCACCAAGTACCGCTAAGTTAACCGCAGGCTGAGTTCCTTGCCAATCAATATCACCGGTCAGTGCTAATTCACCGCCTTCAGCATCTTTTAACTTTCCTTCCAAGGTGGCTTTAGTTTTATCAAATGCGATACTAATATTTGAATCCACAATCGCGACTGGAAGTTGCTCGCCTTGTAAATTCACGTCGGAAATCTCAAGTTCACCATTTAACAATGGCGCACTGAGCGTGCCAGCTAACGCAATTTGCCCGCTAATACTGCCTTTTAATTGCTCTAAAGTACCCATAAAAGGCTGTAAATCGGTTAATAAAATCTTATCAATCATAAGTTGACCACGAAGCAATTGCTGACCAGTTAAATCTTCAGTATTGAGGTCAGCACTGATATCACCAATCACACTAGAGCTTAGACGAGCCTGCAATTGTGCATTTTGTTGATCCGCGGTGGCGTTAAGCGAAAATGTTTCTATTGGTAAACGATAGCGTTTATCTTCATTTATAAGCGTGGTCGCTAAATCATGTGAGCTGATTACTGCTGTTAAAGTTTGTAATTGAGTGTTTTGCCAATTCGCATTTAGTTGGCCGTTCAAGCCCCCTTCGGTAATAATATTCTCAGGTAATAAATGTTTTATCTCAGCTAGATCAAAATTATCCAGTTGCGCTTTAAACTGGCCTTGTTGGTTAGTTTGGCTAAGCTGCTCAACGCAAAGTTTGCTATTGTCACTTTGCCAGCAATGTTGCTGCACCGAAAAATCACCATTGTCGATGTTAAATTCAATTGCAACCGCCGGTTGTGCGCTAACGCGAATAACATTATCAGTAAGCATTACATCACTGACATGGCCTTGCCATAATTGATTAGTAAATTTACCAGCAACTTCAAATTGAGCTTCTCCGTCAGCGGCATCTAAATTAAATTGCAATTGATGATCAGCTTTATCGCCTGCTGCTGCAATAGTAAAACTGTTGATATGACGACCAGATACACTCGCATCTGTGAGCTTTAAACTCACATTGGTTTGCCAATCAGCGGCATAATTAAAGTCGGTCTTGAGCGCTAGATGTTCAATCGCAATATCAGCAAAGCTTAAATGACTGATGCCAACATCTAGATTGACTATCGGCTCCAACCGTTGCCCAGTTATAGCAAGCTTACCTTCACCAACACCGGTAAATTCGAGTTCATTTTGCTGCGCTTTATTTAAATGTAACAGCCCTTTAATATTCCACTGCTTAGTAATATCACCAGATAATGTAAGTTTATTCTCACCACTGGCAAGCTCAAACTTGTCAATGCTTGCATACAGTGAGTTATTTAAATCAAAGTCTGAGGCTAAGCTAAATGGTATATCGTTCAGCGTACCAGCTAGCTGAGTATTGGTCATTTTCAGCTGCCATTGCTGCTGCTCAGCACTGAAAACACCGTTAAATTGTCCTGAAAGATCACTTGTTAGCGCATCTGTTAGGTACTGGGCTTTCAAATGAGTTAATTGCCCTGAAAACTCACTATGGATACCTTCATCCCAACGCGCAGACGCTGTAATAGTGGCTTTACTCTCGTTCGCTAACAATGACAAGTCATCGACGTGGATCTGGGTTAGGCCACCTTTAAGAGAGGACTTTAACTGTACCTTAGGGTATGCCGCCAACTGACTTTGTGCTATTAGCTGTAACTTATAATCATCAGCATTACCTTTGCCAGTTAACTGCACATCACTAATCTCTAAAGCGTTGTTATCTACTTCAAGCTGCCACTGAGTAATATTTGCATTGACTGAAAAAGGAAAGTTTATCGTTTTTAAATCTGCGTTTATTTTTGCACTTAGCGGATATTGCCCTTGGGTGATTACATCTAGTTGCAAATCGTGTAAATCACCATCCACAGCCAAACTGAGCTGATGCTCTGGATTGTTAAGAGTTATTTTTGCCGTAACAGGCGTATCATCAACTAAGGTTGCTTTCAATTGGCTACTCAAATGCCATTGCAAATAATCAGCACTGAATGAAGGTAATATCAGTTGGCTTTTTGCAATTGAGAAAGCACCTTTAATATCTGTAATTTCATGACTTTGCTCACCTTGTACAATCGTTACTTTCGATACCAATAATTGCTCAAGTGTTGCTGCAAGCGGCGAGCTAAAATGGATGTCAGGTAACGCCGCAAGTGCAGTTAGTGGTTCGCTAGGAGGTGATTGAGTCTCTTTGAGCAGCACATCAACTTGAGCAATTGAGAGTGAGTTTAACGTCACAAGGGATTGCTCTGCCGAGGCTGACAGCGCAAATTTTGTCACTGTGACATCAGCGCTGGGATGAGCAAGCTTAAACGATGCAATTGCGATACGTTTAATCGAAATTGCTATCGGTAAACTGATCTCATCAGTACTACTGGCAACTGGCTGCTCTGGAACAGTCGCTTCATCATCAGCTAAATTTTGTGAAATATCGGGCAATATCAGTGCCATACTCTGCGCACTAATATTTTCGATGCAAATACCTTCACATCCCCACCAATATAGGTCGAGTTTTAGGTTTTTAGCATTAAAATCTAAGCCATCTTGTTGAAACTGCACATCAAATGAATCGTTATATAAAAAACGGCCATTGTTAATATCTATGTGTAAGCCATCGACTAGTTTATTTGCAGTATAGGCAATCAGCTGATTACCTGGTGCTGTAAATAATAAACAAAATACCAGCACGAATACCGAGGCGAGAAACACTGTGAGTACAGTGATGATTTTTTTCATTCTTGACATTAAATTTCAGGCCCTATGGTAATACTTAATCGTGTACTTTTACTTTCTTTAGTGAGTCCCCACGCGTGATCAATTCTCACAGGGCCTACTGGTGTTAAATAACGAATACCCAACCCAGCTCCCACTTCGACACGATCAGTAAAGTCATTGGTCGCTGTACCGCTGTCTACAAATAAGGCTGCTCGCCAACTCTCTGCAAATTGATAATTATATTCAACAGTACCTGTAATTAGATATTTACCACCAATCAAACGACCGGCTTCATCTTCAGGTGATATTGATTGATATGCAAAACCACGTACGCTTTGATCACCACCAGCATAAAAACGCAGTGAAAATGGTACGTTATCAATATCATCGACTAGCATTGCACCAATATTTGCTTTTAAAAAAATCAGATGTCGGTCAAGGTATGTTTGCAACCAAGCATTTTGTATCTGCATTCTGACGATATTTGTGGTTGAAAACATGTCCTTTAAGCCAAACTCTGCCGACAATAACCATTGATATCCTGATAATGGCGTTGTGCCTCCCTCTGTGACTTTTTTTGCGTAACTGAGCCCGGGCATTAACATTTTTGAGCTTTGCTCTGCATCACCAATTCGGTATGTTTCTCGATCGCGGCGTAAAAAGGCAGTACGAACCCAATTATCATCAGTCAACCATTGGCGTTGTAGTTGTCCAGTAAGGATTTTACTGTAAACGTCGTTAGTTAACTCATCTTCTAACTTGTAACCGACAGAAAAACGCCATAAATCATCATTTGGATCATCAACAGGAACTGTGTAACCAAGTGAAATATCTTGTTGGCGCTGCGACACATTTAAGTTGCTTTCAAGGTAGTGACCATTTTCAGTGAGCCAAGGTTTGGACCATTTAAAACGCACTTTTGGACCAAGATCTGTACTGTAACCGCCACCTATTTCATAACTGTTGGCAGGTCGATGTAGTACGTCAACCCTAATAGGTACTTGCTTATTCGCACGATTAGCAATATCAGCGTAAACACGCACACTGGCAAAATAAGGTGTGGTTGAAAGTGCTAAGTTATACTCAGAAACCAAGGTTGCTTTATAAGCTTCACCTTGCTTAAATTTTGCAATTGAACGAATGTATTTCTCTGCTCGGGTTTCTTCACCTAAAACTAACTCACCAAATTGGTAGCGAATACCGGTGTCGATCGTTAAAATCACTTCAGCACTGTTATTCTTTAATGAAATTGCGAGTTGATGTGCTTGCCATTTAACATCAAAATATCCTAACTCAAGCAATTGTCCTTCAATTTTTTTACGCGCCGCGTCATAATTGCTGTGATTTAAAATATCTCCTTGCTTTAAATTAATACTATTGATGCTTTGCTTGAGAAGAGGGTCATCTTTACCATCACCTTGAACAGTGATACGTACATCTGCAATTCGTGTTACAGGTCCGCGCTCAATGGTAGCGACTAAGGTTTGTGTTTCATTATTATATTTTAACTTAATGGTCGGTTTATAATAACCGAGTGCTTTTAAGCTAATCGCCACTTGTTTTTTTGCATGACTTAACAAAGTGCTGGTTACTTTTTCACCATCTAGTTGTTTTAAGTACAGCGCAACGTTTTTTTCAAGATCGCCCTTTATACCATTAATTTCATAACTAGTTACCACTTGCGAAGCTGCAAATACATGAAATGAAAACAACAAAAATAAACCAACCGCAAAGCGAGTTAATATCCAACTAGGCAAGTAATTTCCTTACTTAAAAAAATTTACCGATAATGATTGAAATAGTACCATATTGAAGTGACTTCACGCAGTAACTCAAATGTGAAAATTAGTACGCTTATGTGCTTTATTTTGGTTACAATAGTCGATACTAATTTGAAATAATTTTATTGAGTTTTTAAATGCACTTTCCTGATGATGACAATGGCCAACTTTTAGCTGAAATCGCCGCTGCGGGTATAGATTTGGCGCAGATGCACAAAATTGATTTCTATATTTTATTTGAGCAAAAAGTAGATGCCGAAAAGTTTGCCACCGCGATAGCCGAAGATGAACTCTCCCCTGCCACCGAATTAGTGCAATGCACAGACACGGGTATTTGGGAAGTGGTAACTCAGGTCGAGATGGTGCCAGATCACACTTTACTTGGCCAAACAGAGCAATATTTAGAAAGTATTGCAAATGGCTATAACGGTTATGGTGATGGCTGGGGATTAATGGATGGCGACGACGCCTAAATCTAAAATCAGTTAAGCTTATTAATAGCTTAGCTGATTTGCCTTTCTAAAGTTACCTTGATAATCAAATAGTTTATCGGCAACCTTCCAGCCATATTTTTTACTCTTTCTAGCAATAACAAAATCCGGTGCAACAAGCTGCATCTGTCCAGCAATAACTTGTCCAGCTGACTTATATTCTGTGGGTGTTTGACCATTAGCAGTACGCTGAGAAAATTGTTTATTAAACGCATAACGGGCGCCGGACTTTGAGAAATCATAAATTTCATCGCAACTAGCACCATCTTCATCATAATAAGTAACTTTAATAATATGTTCGTTATTTGCGAGGCTAACAACACTTAAACCACTGCAACGTAATACCAATGCATCTTTTAAATTTAATGCAGCACGTAGTTTATCATCAGGATCAGCCATTACCTCATGGCAAGACTGGCACTGACGTGCGGCAATATCATTTTGCGCACCACACGCTTCACATTCTTTAAAGCGAAAACGGTAATCACATTGCTCTTTTGAGCCATCATCATCTTCGAGTAAACCTTGGCAGCGACGGCCAAAATGCTCAATCACTTTACCTTGTGTATCGGTTTTTCCCCAAAATATATTGGCAAAACCACAACCAGGGCAAAGTACTTGTACAGGCTCGTTATCACTATCGCCTTTTTTACTTCCTACTTCGGGGTAAAATAAGTCAAAGCCATTACCTGCATAATCAATTACCAAACACTCGGTTTTCCCTTCGCTTAAACGCAGGCCTCGACCAACAATTTGTTGGTATAAACTAACCGACTCTGTCGGGCGTAAAATAGCAATAAAATCAACATGAGGCGCATCAAACCCGGTGGTGAGCACAGATACATTGACTAAATACTTTAGTCGGCGCTGCTTAAATTCCATAATAATACGGTCACGTTCAGCGTTAGGAGTATCCCCGGTGATCAAAGCCGTTTGTTGTTCAGGCAAATAACCATAGACTTCTTTTGCATGCAGTACGGTCGCAGCAAAAATCATGATCCCTTGGCGTTGCTCGCTGTACTGAATAACTTGCTGCATAATAGCTTTGGTTGCTCTGCTATGCTTCTCTAGTAACTGGTTCATATCATCGGCTGTATAGCGTCCGAATGAATCACTTTGTAAAGAAGAAAAATCATAATGACTGATCGCCGCATCCACTTCCTTTGGTGCAGTCAAATAATGATGCTTGATCATATAACGCAGTGGTAGTTCAAAAATACATTCTCGAAATGGACTCGCTTTATCGCCTCGAACAAAACCATGATAATGACGATAATAAACCCAGCCCATTCCCATACGATAAGGCGTAGCGGTAAGTCCAAGTACTTTTAACTGCGGATTATATGCTTTTAGCGCAACGATCACTTTTTGGTACTGGCTATCTTGCTCACCACTGACACGGTGACATTCATCTATGATCACTAACGAATAATGTTCGTTAAGTTGCTCAATATTGCGTGACAGCGATTGGATACTGGCAAACGTTACTTGATGTAGCAATGACTTTTGTTTTAAACCCGCAGAAAAAATACTCGCCTGAAGACCAAAGCTTTTATATTTTTCAGCATTTTGCTCAACAAGCTCTTTGACATGGGCAAGTACTAAAATTTTCTTTCTGGCAATTCGCGCTAACTCAGCGATCACCAAGCTTTTACCTGCACCCGTAGGTAATACAATTAAAGCAGGATCTGAAGTTTTACGAAAATGAGCGACTGTGCGATCAACCGCTTCTTGTTGATAGGGTCGTAGTACATACGTCATAGTAGCAACTTCGAAGGGGTCAAAAAAATAATGGAGTAATAAACTATTTTGTAAATAAAGAGGGGGTATACACCCCCTACAGTATTAAGCTAAGTGGTCGGTAAGTTCAACACCTTGGAATGCTTTAGGGCGTTTACCACGGCCAGTCCATTCAACAATTTCACCCTCAAACTCAATACGGTATTTAGGCATTACTTTTGTGCGTTTATCGTTGGCACCGTCTTGAAGATCATCAAGAGTAAGACCTTTTTCTTTCAACAGATCAAGTACTTCCTGTTTAGCTTGCTGCTGCTGCGTATATTTTGCAATCGCATCACCAAGTAATGCCTGTGCTTTTTCTAAGTCTGATAGACTCGCTGATTTAATAAAAGCTTTAACTTCTTTCATTTTTTACTCACTAAGTTGTAAAGTTATAAATTAGATATGATTCAACTAAATTATAAGCCTATTCTTTAAAATAGGCCAAGCTGATTAATCAGTTTTTAAGGATTTTATTTAAACGAGGATTAATCAATAAGATTAGTATAGTCATTTATTAAGGTTAAGTAGTTTATTATTCACTTTATCAGCGCTGAAAAATATACTTAACATGCTTAATTAACCTAAAGAGTATGCAATCCTTTTATTTAAAAACGAACGTTCAGTTTAATATTTTCGCAATTACATAAAATCATTTGATCACTTTATAATACAACTACATCGACGTTATTAGCGTTTCAAATCGCCATTTTAAACCAATATCATTAATATTTTTTTCAATACCAATGAAATAGGATTGATTTTCGTCAGCCCAAGATAAACTAGTGTACACATTATCGCTATTATCTTTAAGTACATAAAGGATCCCTGGATTGCTATTTACATAATAATTCACCGCGTCCGCATCGATATATACACCACTGCTTTGACTAAAACTAAACATTTTTATAATCACAGTACCAAACGTATCATTTTTGACAACCTGAGTTAACTGATCCCAGCCGCTACCGGCAATAAAATTTCCACCGACCATTCTACTAAAGGTAATAAACTCTTGCTGTAACAAGATACTGTCTAAGCTAACTGTATCGCCTGCAAATTGCTGCGACAAATTAGTTTGGTCAGCGATTGATTGCGCCGCCATAATTTCAGGTTTTAAACTACGCAGAAATAGTTCATGGCCATTTTTGTGCTCTGCAATCACTTTTTCAATATCTTTGATCTGAGATGTGTCCACTAACGCAAAACCATTGCTTTTAGTCTCTAAAGCAAGCCGTAAATAGCCTGTATCTTGGGCTGTATTAATTTTATCATTTTCGTGCAGTTCAATTGGCGTTTCTGTAAAAGAAAACACCTGATCGCCCTGCTGTTGTGTTGAATGTTCTGCAAGAAAAGGATTAGAATTTAAATCGGGCTCATTAGCAAAAGCTACAACCGAGAATACAGCTATTAGAGTTGCATTGAAGATCACGTTACATTTTTTCATAATAGGCTCTTTATCCATAAAGAAGGCAATTAATGGTGATTAACTAACAATCAGTATAGTCGATTAAATACACAACATGTACCTATATAATAAAATTATTATTTTGATTTATAGCTCGATGACCGGTTATAAACAGCAGCCCTTGCAGCGTGTGCCTCCTCTTGTAAATTAAGCCGCAGTAATAGTGCTAATATTTAATAATAACCTTATAGATACAAAAAAGCCCTGTACGTGCAGGGCTTCAACCATCTGAATAATATTAGTTTAAATGCTAGGTACTAATTTAATTGCGCCCTGCTCTACTTTCATATCTAAAGGTAATTTACTTAATAGCGCAACCTTAGGGTCATTCATATTTAGTTTATAAACTGGGTTTACAGCTAAAAATCCGTTAATAACTTTCATTGCTTCATCATCAAGTACCGCTAGGTTTCCCTTAAAACCGCCTGCGTCGATAGTTGAATCAAGCAATTTTACATTCCGTAAAAATACCGCCTTTTTCTCACTATCATAAAATGGCGCACCTTCTATTTGCAGCTTTAAACGCACTGGGTATTTAAGTGCGAAAGCATTTATAACAGCACTCGAATCTGCACCTAATAAGATTACATCACGATTATCAGGGCCGACATTCACGCTCAAATCATTCACATTAAACTGTACAGGTAATCCCATCAAGCTGACTTTTTCACTAAGTTTTGGTAATTGCTGGTTAAGTGCTGTTTCAATTTCACTGCTAGTAAATGAATAAACCGATACGCCGTTCGTGGTGTTACAAGCAGAGAGTAATAAGCAACTAATTAATAAAATATACTTCATTGTTTTTCCTTTACTATAATATTATCGTCAAAAACCAAATAAAAACAAAAGCCGCACAACGGCGGCTTTTATTTAATCTACAGCGCCCTAGATTATTTAAATGCTAAATACCGCTTTTAAACGTCCTAGTGTGTCAGCATCAACTGAACCTTGACCCAGAGCCAATAACTGTTTTAAGTAATAATGTAGATCAGCTTGTTCACCGCGATGCTTATCGTCAAGCATTGCAACCTGCTCAGCCATACGCGGTGCTCCCTCAGGACTGGCAACATTAGCTAGAATTTCCATTCTTAGCATCAGTTGTGTAATGGTTAAATGCGTATCAGCACCCCCTTGCCATTGTGCAGGGATTGCTTGCTGGTTTTCAAGCGCACTAAATAAAGCGCTAAAATCAGCCTGTGCTGCTTGCTCTGTCAGCACGGCTAATTTACCATCAATGTTAGCTAATAGCTTTTGCATGCGGTTATTGAGTTCTTTGCTCCCTTCAAGCGCAATTAGCTTAGTGCGTAAATCAAGTAATTGTGCTTTTTGATTAACCGCTGGTAATGCGTCTTCAAGTTCACTCAGTTGTGCTGCGATAACTGCGTTGTCGGCGGCTTGTTGCTGCTTATGCTGAGCAAACTCTTCACTGCGTTTAGCAAATGTCACATCGTTGCATTGACGGAATTTTTGCCATAATGCATTTTCAGCTTTTACACCCGCAAAGCCTATTCCCTGCCACTGCTGTTGCAGCTCTTTGAGCTGCTGACAAGCATCAGCTAAGTCTTCACTTACTGATAATTGCTGTGCTTGTTCAAGTAGTGCATTTTTTGCTGCCGCGTTGCTTTTATGAAACGCATTCAACGCATTGAATACTTGCTGTTGCTGCGCTTTATATTGTGTTTGCAAAGCACGGTATACTTTTGGCTCTACATTACCAGCATTACGCCATACTTTATTGATACGATTGTATTGGCTTTCAAACTCTTTCCAATCAAACTCATCACTCGTCGTATCAGTATCAGCCAATGATTTCATCTGAGTGATAATCGCTTCGCGTTCAAGTTTCGTCGTTTCGCGCTGTTGTTCTAGTTGCGCAAAATGTTCACGACATGGTACAAATAATAGCTCTATCTTGTCATCAAACTCTTTACCTTGCGCCTGCTCTTGCTCGGTATCTAAACGCCCAAGCTCATTCCAACGACGACGTAATGTTTTCACTTCGTTTGCACGCGCCTTGGGATCTGTGCAAGGTTGATTGAGCAAACTGGTAATTTCAGTTAGTAGCTCTTCACGCTTAGGGGCAGACGCATACTTTTGCCAATCACGAGCATTTTCTAACTGCTGCTCAAGATCTGCTTTGACTTTTTCAAGACTTTGCTGACTAACTGGAGTTAACGTTTCATACAGCTCAATAAAGCCTTTAAACACACCAAATGCAACATTAAAACGGCCTTGTTCAATAAGGCGCTGAACATCGCGTCCTTTGCGAGTAGCTTGTTGCTGATTTTTCGTTAATTTATCACTAATAGGTGCAACAGCTTTATCCCAGCGTTGTTGTTGCTCATTTAATTGTGCTTTAAAAGGCCCTTGTAAAGGCTTAGGTAACTGAGCTAGAGATGCATTCGCCGCTTTATACGTCTGCTTAAATTGGCGATTAGCCTCATCATAATTTGCTTGGTCAATATCGTCAGTGTTGATACTGCTCAATTCTTTTAATGAAGTTTTAAAAACCCTGATCGCTTCACTAAGCTCTGGTAATTTAGCTACTTGCTTAAACAAACTTGTTAATCTGCCAGTCACTTGGTTTTTTTGCCCGCCGTCTTGCAGTTCGCTTTGTGTCAATGTTTCCTGTGCTTGTGCAACTTTAGCTTCCAACCAATCTTGTTGTATTTGCTCTGGTGTTTCTAAGCCAACTTGTAGCGCATTTTCAATTTCATCACTTAACGCTTCTAAATTTGCCAACGCCAATAATTGTCGTTGCTGCTGAGCTAACCGTTGTTGTTGTTGCTCATGCACAGCTTGTAATTGACTAACTAACTCATTTAATTTTTCGGTTAGTACGATGTATTTATTTGCAACCGTCTCGCGTTGTTCTGGATTTAACCAGGTTAGATCAAGTGCCTGCCATTGCTGAGTAAGTTCGCCATATTGTTGAGTAACAAGCGCATAGTCTTGCTTTTCACGTAATGCATTAAGTTTTGCCAAGATAACACGAGTATCATTTTGTACTTTTAATGGCATTTCAATTGCTAAACGCTCATTTTCTATATGCGTCTCAAGGGCTACTTTTGCCTCATCATGTGCATGCTTAACTAAGTTTTTCACTAATTGATGGGTGATCACTTGCTCAACAAGGTTTACTTGTAGTTCGCTTGAACCTTCTTTAAACGCCTTTTCAACTAACTTAGGATTAGCCAAGCGTTTTAATAGCTTCACTCTTACTTGTAGTTCTTTTTCTGCAAATGCAAGTTTTTCAAGCGTTTTTACCGGAGCAAAACGCTCTATGTATTCGTTTTTAATTTGGCTAGATAAGTTACTTTCATCACTCAGTACGGCATTTGATATATGCTGCTCTGCTAATTCTTTTAAACTTTGATCTTGTTTATACGCCTGCCACCACAGCACTAAATCATTGACTTTATTAAGCGCTTTTTTACGGATCTCTGCTGAACTATCTTCCAGAGCTAATGCATTTAAAATCGTCGCATCACGCTCTACATCTAGCTTTTCAATTGCCTCTAAACGTACTTGTTGCTTTGGGTGCTTCCACTTCGGGGTAAAAAGGTGTTTAAAGATCATTTTCACTAAACCTTGCTATTTCGTTGTCTGCGGTAAATTCTTTTTGCAATTGTGCTTTGGTTTTTTGCACCATTTCACCATTAGAACCTATGGTGAATTGCTCATTTGTTTGCGCTACTTTTGCTTGGTAAAGCATAACTAATTGCACTGTCTGCTGCTTTTGCTCGTCACTGAGTACCGTGCCATCAGGCCACTTACCTGTTGCTGCACCATACTGAAGGCGTTCGAATAATTCTGGGGTAATTGTTTTTACGAGATTATCGATGTTCATGTCATTTTTTCTTTTTTAAAGTCACTAAAATAACGCGGTTTATTAAATACCAAATACAACCGATTGCAATGGCTGCGGTGCATGCGTACCACGATGGAGTTTCAGGTTCTGGATGTAAAAAGTATAAACTAAAGAAACCACCTAAAAATATCAGTAGAGCAAAAAAAGAATGATTCATAAACATTTGTTGTTTTTGAATGCGTTTTTCGCGCGCTAGCTGTTGACGTTGTTCATCATCAAGCTGCGCTACATTATTCTCACAGTGAGGGCACTGTTGGTGTTTATCGGATATTGACTTATTACAACTAGGACAACGAACAATTGCCATATCTTTCTCCATACTTCGCATAAAAATCTACGCATAAAAAAGGCGCCTTGCGGCGCCCTTTATTGTACGTGTTTTATTTGTCGTTGTCTTTTTTCAATTGCAGCCAATAGCTGAGATCCGAAAAACAACGAGTATCTAATTTTTACAATAACCAAAACATGTCTGATTACGCCACTCAATCCTATAACTGAGAGTTTTTTGATTGTTTTGCGAGACGCTTTTCCCAAAAAGTAGCGTTTTTGATCCCTAACTTAACAGGGTCAAATGTGATATCCCCACCTTTTTTCTTCTGATCTTCGTAATCGCGCAAACATAATAGCGCAGGTCTAGCCACAAAGAATATTGATAAAATGCCCAATATATTTATCCAAGCCATTAAACCCACACCAATGTCACCAATACTCCAGATATAACCAGAGCTGTTTACCATGCCATATGACACCATAAACATAATCACAAATTTCACCATCACAAGCGGAATAGTGCCTTTAAAATAACGATTTAAATATGCAATATTGGTTTCAGCAATATAGTAATAAGCAAGTATTGTAGTAAAAGCGAAGAAGAACAATGCAATACCAACAAATGCTTCACCAAAACCACCAAACACGCTGAATAAAGCCATTTGCGTGAAAGCAGCTGAACCAACTTCAGTTGCAGCATCAACGTTTTGTACAATAAATTGCCCTGCTGGTAATTCACCCACTACATTGTATTGCTGTGTAATTAAAATCATTAATGCTGTCGCAGTACAAACAAAAATAGTATCAACATAAACAGAAAAAGCTTGCACTAAACCTTGTTGGGCTGGGTGATCAACTTCGGCCGCTGCAGCTGCATGCGGTCCGGTACCTTGACCAGCTTCGTTAGAATAAATACCACGTTTTACACCCCAACCAATAGCGGCACCAAAACCGGCCTGTGCGGTAAACGCATCTGTTATGATTAAAGAGAAGATATCAGGTACTTTATCGATATTTAAAAATACCACGATTAAAGCTAATACTATGTAGCCTAACGCCATAAATGGCACCACAATTTGAGTAAAGTTAGCAATACGCTTAATACCACCGAAGATAATAAACGCTAAAACAATAAGAATAATTGCCAAAGCAACCAATTTAAAGCTACCGACTTCACCAAAACTCGTTGAGACCATAGTGCCATCACCAAACACTTGGGTAAACGCGTTGCCAACAGCATTGGCTTGCACGCCCGGCAGAAAAACACCACATGCAATAATTGCCGACACGGCAAATAAAATCGCCAGCCATTTTTGTTCTAAACAGCGATCAAAATAATATGCTGGGCCGCCGCGATATTGGCCATCTTCTTCTGTTTTATAAATTTGCCCTAATGTTGATTCGGCGTACGCTGTACTTGCTCCTAAAAAAGCCACAACCCACATCCAAAAAATAGCACCTGGGCCACCAAAACCAATAGCTGCCGCTACACCGGCTATATTACCAACCCCTACTCGTCCAGATAACGACACAGCCAATGCTTGAAAAGATGAGATCCCTTTATCTGAGGTGTTAGGGCTAAATAGTAATTTGCACATTTCTTTAAAATGTCTAACTTGAGCAAATCGGGTTAATACAGAATAGAACAAGCCTGCGCCTAGGCATAAATAGATGAGTGCGTTACTCCAAACAACATCATTAACAGCGCTTACAAAAGCTTCCATGGATATCCTCTATAGTTATATTTATTATTTTCTAGTTACGATACTCTGCTGTAGCTAATCAGAATGCGCGACATATGGCTATGGGAAATAAGGTAACAACATTACTACCTCCCCTGCAACTTTTTGAATATTAACTTAAACGTTCTAAGTTTGTTAACACTTAATTTTCAAAATAACTACTTTTAAAATTTAATTAACCCTACATGGTTTTATGTAGGTAACTTAAAGATACGGCTCGAACAGAGCTTGGAAAAGATTTAAGTAACACATTAAGCAAATATCATCGCTTTATTAGCGTCGCTAATGCCATTCATCGCGATAAAAAAAACTAAGGGCATCGATATGAATGATGCCCTTAGTAACAAACACGTTATCTTAATTTATCTACTACGTTAACAATCGCAGCCAAGGTGTCTTGGCCAAATTGATATGAACGGCGATCTGACCAGCCATAATCAGGATCTGGTAAACCATCGTTATCTTTAAATGGCATTTCAACCGTGTAAGCAAGCGCTTTAAATTCTTCTGCAACAGCTGATGACCCCACCGTTAGATTGGCTTGACCTGGCTCATCTTTCGGGTAACCGTGGATATCTTGAAACTCAGGAGTCACTATGTGCAATGCCGCTTTAAAACTGTCTTCTAAGTCTTTTAAGCGCGCATCATAGCTTGGGATACCTTCACTACCGGCTACAAAGTTATATGGAATCGCTTCATCTCCGTGAATATCAAGGTGCATATCAACACCGGTCTCACGCATTTTATTTAGCACTAAATATACTTCAGGGCTATTTTCCATGCTTGGAGTTTGCCATTCACGATTTAAGTTAACTCCTTTTGCGTTAGTACGTAAATGCCCACGAGCACTACCATCAGGATTCATATTGGGTACAATATAAAATACCGCTTTTGATAACAATGCTGCTGCATGTGGATCTTCATCATCTAATAACTTATGTAATACACCTTCAACAAACCATTCGGCCATCGTTTCGCCTGGATGTTGACGGGCTGTTATCCAAATTGTTTTCTTATTTTCATCACTTTCGCCACCAATACGCAGTACGCTCATATCACGGCCATCAAGTGTTTCACCTAAGGTTTCAAGCTGACAAGCTTCTTGGCTTTGTGCCCATGTGATTAGATCTAAGTGACGCTCGTAGCTATATGGCGCAAAGTAAGCAAAATAAACACAGCCACATTCTGGCTCAATCTCAAATGATAACGTGCCATCAGCATAGTTTGAAGGAACACGAAACCAGGTTTGGCGATCATACGATGCAACAGCCTGATAACCTTCCCAGCCGTCAGGGTAAGCTGAATTTTCAAGGTTATTGATATGTAATTTATGGCTTTGAAAAGGTGTTGTTTCTAAACGGAAATGGAACCACTGAAAAAAATCAGATAAATGATCTTTATTGATCTCAAGCTGAATATTAAGTGGATCGGTCGCGGCAATGACCTTGATATTGCCACTGTCAAAATTACTGGTGATTTTCATTTTATTAAACCTATATATGAAAAATTAATCGCTAACTTATCGCTTGTTAGTTAGAAATTAAATAACGCCCACTATAATGGGCGCATTGTTATTAAAATGTAGCAAACTGGATACAGCCTACCACATGGCTTGGGTTTTGAAAAAACATTCATGACTAAAAAAGCCAGCGAATGCTGGCTTTTTGTAAAGATTTTTAAGCTATTACCAATTAACGTGGCAAGCTTGGGAATGAAACCTCGGCCATATCGCGCATACAACGCACAACTTGGCAGCTGTAACCAAACTCATTATCATACCAAACATAAAGTACAATACGGTTGTCATCAACGATAGTGGCGGTTGAATCAACCACACCCGCATAACGACTGCCGACTAAATCGGTAGACACAATCTCAGTAGAGGCCGTGTAATCAATTTGGTCGCGTAACTCTGAATGCAGAGCAGCATGGCGTAAGAACGAGTTTAACTCCTCAACCGTGGTGCTGGTCGCAAGGTTTAAGTTCAAAATAGCCAGAGACACATTCGGTGTAGGTACACGGATTGCGTTACCCGTTAATTTGCCTTCAAGTTCTGGTAATGCTTTTGAAACGGCTTTAGCTGCGCCAGTCTCAGTGATCACCATATTAAGTGCTGCGGCACGGCCACGACGATCTGCTTTGTGGTAGTTATCAATCAAATTTTGGTCATTAGTGTACGAGTGAACTGTTTCAACGTGACCATTGTTAATACCAAACTTATCATTAAGTGCTTTTAATGTTGGTGTGATTGCGTTGGTAGTACAGCTTGCTGCACAAACAATTTTATCTTCCGGTTTGATATCGTGGTTATTAACACCATATACGATGTTTTTGATATTGCCTTTCGCCGGTGCTGTTAATAGTACTTTTGCAGCGCCTTTTGATTTTAAATGTAAGCCAAGGCCAGCTTCATCTTTCCAGATCCCCGTATTATCAACGATCAATGCGTTTTCAATACCATATGCTGTGTAGTCAATTTCATCTGGAGAGTTAGCATAGATCACCTGAATGTAGCTACCATTGGCTTTTATTGCATTACGTTCTTTATCAATGGTGATTGAACCATTAAAAGGACCATGAATTGAATCACGACGTAATAGGCTAGCACGCTTTTCAAGGTCGCCGTCTTTACCACCACGAACAACGATTGCACGTAAGCGTAAATCCGCATAAGGACCTGATTTTTCAATTAACAAACGCGCTAGTAAACGACCGATACGACCAAAACCATATAACACCACATCGCGTGGCTCTTTGGCTTGTGAGTTTACAATTTCAGCTAACTCGTCGTTTAAATACTCTTCGATAGAACGACCATTTGCAACATCGTTAAATAAATAACCATAAGCCAGTTTACCAATATCGATACGTGCAGAGTTTAAATCCATTTTGCTAATAGCTTCTAAAAACGGAAAGCTTTCACGTAAACGAAGTTTAGTGCCTTCAAACTGCGCCACTGTTTTGTGAGATTTGATGATATCAATTGTACTGGCATTGACGAGAGGACGGCCATATACCGCGATTTCAATACCACGATTACGATAAAGCTTTCCAATGATAGGTTGCATGCTTTCTGCGTAATCTTGGCGTTCTTGCCAACTATTTGTGTATTCTAACTCGTGAGATGAGGTCATTTTATTTACCTAATTAAACAATTTTTGAACGGATAGCCATAAGACGTATTGAGTTTTGAGAGCAACACGCCTCAGTGGGCTTCGCTATTCTAATTTAAACTAACTTTATTCTCCACTGTTAGAGAGCAATTCATTACGCTAGAATAACAAGGTAATTATTAAGGTGAGGTTAAGGGATGTTACTAAGAGCAAGTGTTTTACTGAGTTTGTTGGCATTAACTGGGTGTGAAGAACCGTTGACACTTGCACAGGTGTGTAAAGAAACCCCAGGTTTATGTAATGATTTAAATAAAGATAGTCACTGTAAAGCCCAACGTGCTGATGTGATCATGGCGCGTTACCATGAATACAAACAACCGACTGATAATAACAAATATTTATTATTAAAAGGTTTTGAAAAATACGATCAATGCGTATCGCTGGCGGCAAAAATTGAACATATCAAATTAAAAGAAAAAACCACCTCCCGCGTTGAAGCACATTTAACCAGTATCAAGGAAATGACGCGGTTATTTCAAGATACCAAAAATACTAACCACCCTGGGTTGTTGTATTATCATTGGTCTCGCAATAATGACCAATCAGCCCTGACTAAATTACTTGCGCTTGAAAACGATCCTAGTGTCACTGAGGACGCTGAAATCCAGTTTTTCTTAGCCAGTTATTATATTAAGTTTGATGAAGATAAGACCATAGACTTACTGTATAAAACGTTAGAGCTAAACAAAGCTGAACAAACTCCAAACCCCGAGATTTACACCTCATTGATCAGTTTATTTTATAAACAGGAAAAATATAAGCATGCCTATACTTTTGCAAAAATTGCACAGCTTTCTGGGATAACCAATGTTGAAATATTCCCGATTGAGCAGCAACTCACAGCAACAGGAAAAAGTCTCAGCGGATTAGATACCCTCGCACAGCAAACCTACGACAGTATTCAAGCTGGGCAGTTTGTTTCACCACGGGATTTTTAATCGTGTTCAAACTTAGTTTATAGAAAAGAAAAAGGCAGCTGACGCTGCCTTTTTTAATTTATTTGCTCGTACCAACTTCAACACGAGTTTTGAGCTTTTGACCAGGTCGAAAGGTGACGACGCGTCGTGCCGAAATAGGGATATCTTCCCCAGTTTTCGGATTACGGCCAGGCCTTTCTTTCTTGTCACGAAGATCAAAGTTACCAAATCCAGAGAGCTTAACCTGCTCGCCTTTTTCAAGCGCTGAGCGGATTTCTTCAAAAAACGCTTCAACTAAATCTTTGGCATCCTTTTTATTGATCCCCAATTTTTCAAATAGGTGTTCAGCTATGTCGGCTTTAGTAAGCGCCATATCTAGTCCCTCAACGATGCATTAAACTGTTCGGCCAGTGCGGCCACCACGTTATCAACTACTAGATTGATATCTTTCTCTTCGAGTGTTCTATCAACCGCTTGCAGTGTTAGAGCAATCGCCAAACTCTTATAATTTGGCTCAATACCTTTGCCCTTATACACATCGAATAAGTTTAGGTCAACCAATTGATTTCCGCCAACTTTTTCTATCACTGATAAAATGTCGCCAGATTTCACCTGATCTTCCACTAAAATAGCGATGTCGCGGCGGTTTGAAGGGAACTTCGAAACCCCTACAGCCTCTGGTAAATTTCTTTTTTCAATGGCTGACATTTCAATTTCAAACACATAAGTCGCATTATTGATATCTAACGATTTTTGTACTTGAGGATGAATAGCACCAAAGAAACCGACCTTTTTACCTTCAACATAAATCACCGCAGATTGGCCCGGATGTAAGCCATCTGATTGCTCTGCTTTGATTTCAAAACGCGTTATATCATTGGTTAATGAAAGTAATGCTTCAACGTCACCTTTTAAATCATAAAAATCAACGGTGCGCTTTTCTTCAACCCAATGTTCACCATGTGCCAGACCAGTAATAGCCCCACCAATAACTGCAACTTGGTTTACGCCATTCTCTGCGTTTTCATCACGTAGAAATTTAAGGCCATGCTCAAATAAACGAATACGTGGCTGCTGGCGGTTTTGATTATACATTACTGATGCCAGTAAACCTGGCATAAGGCTCACACGCATTGCCGACATTTCAATCGAAATTGGATGTGGCAAAACCAGCGCGTCACTGTCTGGGTGTAAAATAGCTTGTGCTTTAGGGTCAACAAAGCTGTATGTGATCGCTTCTTGATAACCACGAGTCACTAGCGTATTGCGAAATTTGCTCACTGCAATATTGGCTTCGTTATGAGTGGTCATTTTTAATTTAGCAGTCGGTGCTACGTTTGGAATACTGTTGTAACCATATACGCGAGCAACTTCTTCAATTAGATCTTCTTCGATACGAATATCAAAACGGTAGCTTGGTACATCTGCACTCCACACACCATCGACAATTTTCACATCAAGCCCTAAACGGGTTAAAATGTCGGTTACTTTCGCATCTTCAATATGATGACCAATAACACGGTCTAAACGCGCACGACGAAGACGCACTTCAGTGACCTTAGGAAGCTTATCTTTTGCAACAGCTTCAACTACAGGGCCTGCTTGACCGCCTACAATCTCAAGTAACAACGCAGTTGCACGTTCTATTGCATCATGTTGCAGCGCAAAATCCACACCGCGTTCATAACGATGCGATGCATCTGTGTGTAAACCATAGCTACGAGCTTGCCCTGCGATAGCAACTGGATTAAAAAACGCACTTTCTAATAGAATATCCGTTGTTTGCTCGGTAACGCCTGATTGCTCACCGCCAAAGATACCGGCAATCGCCAGCGCTTTGTTATGGTCGGCTATTACTAAGGTAGATTCATTCAACTTAGCAGTATTACCATCTAGTAAGACCAGCTCTTCACCAGCATGGGCGCTACGTACTTTGATACCGCCTTCAATCGCATTTAAATCAAAAGCATGCATTGGATGGCCAAGTTCAAGTAACACATAGTTAGTTACATCAACCACAGGGTCAATTGCGCGCACGCCACTACGACGAAGCTTCTCAACCATCCAAAGTGGTGTTGTGGCGTCAAGGTTGATGCCTTTGATCACACGCCCTAAATAACGAGGGCAGGCTTCATCGTTTACTAGTTCAATTGATACTTTATCATCAATAGTTGCTGCAACCGCTGGTATTTCTAGGGCTTTAACATCAATACTGTTAAGTACGCCCACTTCACGAGCGATGCCTTTAATACCTAAACAGTCACCACGATTCGGGGTTAAATCAACATCAATAATGTTGTCATCAAGGCTTAAGTATTCACGTAAGTCTGTGCCAACAGGTGCATCAAGTGGCAACTCCATGATACCGTCGCCTTCTTCGCTAATACCCAACTCCACGAATGCACACAGCATGCCGTGAGACGGTTGACCACGTAGTTTGGCTTTTTTAATTTTAAAATCGCCCGGTAATACAGCGCCAACCATAGCTACTGCAACTTTGATACCTAAACGGCAATTTGGCGCACCACATACAATATCTAATAGCTCATCGCCACCGACATTGATTTTAGTTACACGTAGTTTATCTGCATCAGGATGCTGACCACATTCAACTACTTCACCGACAACAACGCCAGAGAATTCTGCCGCAGCGGGCTCTACGCCATCTACCTCAAGGCCGGCCATCGATAACTGTTCCGAAAGAGCCTGCGTGTCAATTGCAGGATTAACCCACTCTCTTAACCACTTTTCACTAAATTTCATGTTATTTCTTCACTCTTAACGGAACTGATTAAGGAATTTCAAATCGTTTTCGAAAAACGCACGTAAGTCATTTACCCCATAACGCAGCATGGTTAAACGCTCTACACCCATACCAAAGGCAAAACCAGTGTATTTTTCTGGATCAATTCCCACTGATTTAAGCACGTTAGGGTGCACCATTCCGCAACCTAATACTTCTAACCATTTTCCGTCTTTACCCATCACATCAACTTCCGCTGAAGGCTCTGTAAATGGGAAAAATGAAGGACGGAAACGAATTTCCATATCTTCTTCAAAAAAGTTACGCAAGAAATCGTGCAAAATACCTTTAAGCTCAGTAAAGCTTACATCAGTATCAACCATCAACCCTTCAACCTGATGGAACATCGGCGTATGTGTTTGGTCGTAATCGTTGCGGTATACACGCCCTGGAGAAATAATACGCAGCGGCGGTTGCTCAGCTTCCATGGTGCGAATTTGCACACCACTGGTTTGCGTACGCAACACCAGTTTTGGATTAAAGTAAAAAGTATCGTGATCAGCACGCGCTGGGTGATGCTCAGGAATATTTAGCGCGTCGAAGTTATGAAAATCATCTTCTACTTCTGGGCCAGATTTAACCGCAAAACCTAATTCGCCAAAAAAGCTCTCAATCCGCTCAATGGTACGCGTCACTGGGTGTAAACCACCCGTTGGCATAACACGACCGGGTAATGTTACATCGATTGTTTCAGCGGCTAATTTCTCTTCAAGGGCTTTGGTTGCTAATAATTCGCGCTTGTCGTTAATCGCAACTTGTACATCTTGCTTAGCTTGGTTAATTACTTGGCCTGCTTCTTTGCGTTCTTCAGGGGCAATTTTACCAAGGGTTTTTAATAGATTCGTGATTTCGCCTTTTTTACCAAGGTAATTAACCCTGATATCTTCAAGCTGCGCGATTTCACTGGCACTGGCGACCGCCTCAAGTGCTTGCGCTAATATATTTTCTAAGTTCATTCGATACCTGATCTGTCACAGAAGGTGATTTAAGTAATAGCTAATGATAACTGAAAGCAATGGCTAGATTCCAGACCTTATACCAATCTTATTGAATTCTTTCCCATTCTGGTTAAGCAAAATGGGAAGTTAGACGATTTTGTAGAGAAAACTAGGGTCTGTTGATCTTTCAAGGTTAAATTTGCAGCAGTCTGTTTGGTATTTAGGCAAGGCAGAGCCTATGTGGTGTGGTTATTCCCCATAAATAGGCGATAACGCAGCATCAATGCCAAACAGGCGCTGCCCGAAGGGTTCTGCCTAGGGGCAATTAACTCTTTGTTACTTACATGGATGTCATAGGTAGGTACTTAAGAAAAATATTAAGTACAGCCTTAAAAATTTGGCTCTACCCCATACTGAAATACTCCTGTTTTTCGATCGCGTTTGGGGTG
>NZ_JACJEV010000036.1:0-39580 GCF_014164235.1 Pseudoalteromonas sp. SG44-17
TTCTAATTTGATTGCAGCAGAATACGTTGCGCGTTTTAATTTCGTCATTTTTTCACCCAAATTTGTATGCTTATTAGCATAACATTTCTTTCTTAATGGGTGGCCAAATTAACTATGCCACTACAGATTGGACTGCCGTTAAAGCACCAAGAGGATTAAACGAAAAAATATTTCATGTGTGGATCCATAACCGTAAAATAGTGGATCGCATTGCATTAAGCATCAGTGGTGGGCGAGAGCAAGGTTACAGAGCATGGACGCACAAAGTCAACTTTCCTGCAAACTCTGTTGGTAAGTGGCAAGTACACGTTGTCACTGAGTCAGGACAATTGATTGGTTTAACTAAATTTACGGTTTTGTAGCTATATGTTTTTAAAAATTATACTACAAGGTTTTATTTAATTGGTAGTAAGTATTAAACAGGATCATTCATTCTCTATTGTCTAGTTAAATACTTGTTAAATGAAATTTTCTAAAGGAAGTATTTTGACTCTTGTAAAAAAATCATTAGGAAGCGCTGACATAATATTATTTTTCCACTGATCCATTAACCTAGACATTTCTACTTTGTTATTCTTATTTAAAGGTGCAACTATAATTACATATTGGCCTGCTTCTACTGCAAATGAAGCAGGAATATCTGATAGCTTATCTCGTACTGAATTCATTATATGCAAAGAATCTTTATATTTTGATAATAGTTCTGAATTTATTGTTTTGTGGAGTTCCTTTAGAAGTCTTCTTTTATAACTTTTGTCTAAATCACTACCTTTTATTTCAGTTTCTTGTTTCTTTAGTTGATTGCTTTGACGAAATAAATCACTAAATTCAATATAAAGTAAACCTTCGTTATCGCATTCATGAAAATAGTCTACAGACTTTAATTCATGTAATTTACAGTATACTTTTATTCCTATTTCACCATCTACTTTGAATCCACTTTTAGGAATTTTAATCTTACTATGCTCAGGGAATTCATGATCCATGGCTTCTAGAAACTTATTAATACTTTCCATTATCACTTAATCCCAGCTTTCTAACATCATTTCATAAAATGGACGACCTAGATCTTCTTTTATTTCGGCGATAGATTTCAATGGTGGCGCACCATCATTTATAGAAACTCCATCATTTTGTAATCTATTAATGGCGAAGTGCTCTTCAATCTCACTTTCAGATAGATCTTCCATTATGTTTTCAATATATTTCATCATGTCAATGCTGTGGCTTGTTATAACAATATTGACACCTGAGCGACTAAGCTTATAGAGAACTTGTACCATTAGCTTTTGCCAAGCTGGATGTAAATTTATTTCTGGTTCATCTACAAAAATAAAGCTTCCTTCAGAAATTACATTTCGTTTTAGTAGAAGGCCAATTAACCCTAAGTTTGTAATCCCAGTTGCAGTTAAATTGAGATTTAGGCTACGAGAAGAGTTCAGTTCTTTATAGAAAATATCGCCACTATCACTAACATTTAGTTCACCACCAAGAGTATCTTTTAAGGCTGACTGTATTTCTAATATTTTTGAGTCTTTGTTTTGAGACTTTATATTTTTTTCGATTAATTCTATCAAATCATAAAAATACTTTGGAACACCATTCAAGCCATCAGTATTTCTATGTAAAGCAAAGAACGAACCGCTTAAAAACCTTTCATTAACTTTTTGAAGGGGCTTTCTTAGCTTCCAGTAGATAGGTGACTCTATAAAAACAACATTATAAAGAGATTGAAATTGATTAACACTCTCGGTGTTTAATGTAAAAGAAATCGATTCACCCGTTAGTGATATTTTTCCTAATTCACCAAAATCAAAGGAAGCTACTTTATCTTCACAATTATGATTTTTTAGATCAGATAAGTTGGGGGCTTGAAAATTCTCTTTTAGTGCTTCAGTAAAGCCTTTTTCAATATTTGTTCCTAAAATTTCATTAGGTGATTGAATTGTTTCGGAAAATCGGTCTAAGTTTCTCTGGATTAATTTGAGCCTACCCTCTAAGTTTTCGTATTTTTTTATATTACTAATTTCACTTCGTAAATCTGATAATGATTGATCAAAAAAAGCAACTAAATCTTCAAGTATTATTAAGCGTGATTTCTGCTCTGTAAAGGTGCAGCTACCAACTTCTTTTACTATAGTATCTTCAACTTCCTTAATTAAAATTAGTAGTTTTCGATGCATTTCCATTACTTTATTACTTGGATTGGAAGCTGTGTGGGGGGCGGATATAAGAAGCTTTCTTATTTGTTGCAAAGATAAAATAGAGGTATTTGTAACATGATCTTTATTTATAGTACTAAAAAAGCTGTATAGAGCTCTCGATACGAAACTTTTCCCAGATGCATTTGCCCCACCGATTACAGTAAATGGAGCAATTTTAATATGAGCACTTTTTATCTTACCAAAGTTTTTTATACCAACATTTAGTTTCATCTGATTATATTAACACTCGCGTCCGTCATTGTAATATTTAGTTAGTTTTCTTACCTAATCATGAATTGAATTTCTAGGCAAGCTTTTACTTAAAAAGCATTCTACATCAACATGTCTGTAAGAAACACAAATTATATGCATAAATAAGAAGTAGAAGTATTTTTAAGTGGCTGAAGTTCGATTAGGAAAGTTGATAAGGGTTTTTCCCTTGCGAGACCAACACACAAAATATTCGTAAATCTAATTCGAGTTGATGGTAGTTTGGCTCCATGTGGCAGCACAGGGCGTAAAAGCTTTTGTTGTGGTCTTTTTCCTTAAAGTGGGCGAGCTCGTGTACTACTAAAGCTTTGAGTAATTCCTCTGGTGCACGCAGTAAATCACTGTTGATGGCTAAATCGTGCTTGCGGGTTTTACCTTGCATACGATACGTATGAGTACCTAGCGCATTAGTGACCATATCGCCTTGTTTTTTAAACGCGGCGCGGCCAAACGGTGGCGCATTTTTTAAATAGCGCTTTTTAAGCTCAGTGGCGTATGCGTATAACGACTTGTCACTGGTAATATTATGGGAGCTGGGGTATTTTTTAGTTAAATACGCGCCGTGTTTATCATTTTCAATAAGCTGCATTACTTGCGTTACAATTTGCTCTGGATAGCCGCTAAAATAGCGTTTAAAATCACTCATTCAATACTTCTTTGTAGTTAATTAATTTTCAAAGCGAGTCAAAAAAGGCTGGCTTGACTGGCTTCTTTTTCACCAGTGAAAGGGTTTAGCACGGGGTGCTGGTAACCTAAATCTTGGCAAAACTCGCGTGCTAATAATGGTGCTTGGCGGTTATCTGCAGTATGAAAAAATACATACGGGTGCTTACCCTCATCAAGCCATTGTTTTACTTTTTTAAGCCACGGTTGGTAATAGCTTTTATAGTCATGATCTAAATCGGCAATCACAAAGCGGGCCATAGGTTGATTGCCTGTTGCAATGGCATGCACGGGTAAATGGGGCTTTTTTTGTTGGGCATCGATGAGTGCTTCAGTGTTCGGCTTAACTGCAAATAATGCGCGGGTGTCCATTGAGATACGGTTGACATTGTTTGCTATTAATAGCTGATTAAAGGCAATTTCGGCTGCGCCTTTCTTAAAAAATTCGGGGTGGCGAACTTCAACGCCGTAGTTTAAACCTGTCGGGAGCTTGGCAATAAACTGTGCTAATAACGGCAGTTGTTTGGGGCTAAAACTACTTGGTAGCTGCAACATGATCTGCCCAACATGAGACAATATTGGCTCGAATAAATTAAACCATGCAGTGAGTTCGTCATCGATATGAGTAAGCTGTAATTCATGACTAAAGCGTCGATGGAATTTAAAAGTAAATTTAAAGTCATTGCCGACAGCATCACGCCAGCGATTTAATGATTCAACACTAGGATCGGCATAAAAGCTGGTATTGCCTTCGACTGAATTAAACACCTGTGCGTATTCGTGCAACATATCGGCATTTTTGCAGTGACTTGATAATAAATTGCCTTTCCATGCGGTACTTGACCACTGCGGACACCCTAAATACAACATAAAACGGTTAACTGATTGTGTGTTTTGGTTAGTATATCAAATCTATAAATTGAAAGCATAGTAGCTGCTGCCGAGCTCGCATTTTCAAGTAACTTGGGTATAATGCTCCCCCTAAAATGATTTATAAATAGTGGCTATTCTCCCTCAAAAACAGCAATTCTTAGGGGAAGCGGCTATTCGTCTTTACACTGACAGGAAAACTATGCGCTCTATATACTGCGGACAGCTAAATAAAACTCACGTAGATCAAGAAGTTGAACTATGTGGTTGGATCAACAAACGACGTGACCTTGGTGGACTTATCTTTGTCGATTTACGCGATAGAGAAGGTTTAGTACAAGTTGTATTCGATCCTGAAGTTGAAGGCTTAATGGATACCGCGAATACATTACGTCAAGAATTTTGCGTACAATTAAAAGGTGTAGTTCGCGCACGTCCTGACAGCCAAATCAACAAAGATATGGCAACTGGTGAAGTTGAAATTTTAGGCACAGGCCTTACTATCATCAACCGTTCAGAGCCATTACCACTTGATTTTAATCAGGTAAACTCTGAAGAGCGTCGCTTAAAATACCGTTACTTAGACCTTCGTCGTTTAGAAATGAGTGACCGTATTAAACTACGCGCTAAAGCTAGCAGCTTTGTGCGTCGTTTCTTAGATGAAAATAATTTCTTAGATATCGAAACGCCAGTACTTACAAAAGCTACCCCAGAAGGAGCGCGCGATTATTTAGTACCGAGCCGTGTTCACAAAGGCAGTTTTTACGCATTACCGCAGTCTCCGCAGTTGTTCAAGCAATTGTTGATGATGTCGGGTTTTGACCGTTACTACCAAATTGTTAAATGTTTCCGTGATGAAGATTTACGTGCTGACCGTCAGCCTGAGTTTACTCAAATCGATATAGAGACCTCGTTCATGAGCTCTGCTCAGGTACGTGGTATCACAGAAAAAATGATCCGCGAAATGTGGCAGCAATTGCTAGACGTGGATTTAGGCGAGTTCCCAATCATGCCTTACGCTGAGGCAATGAGCTTGTATGGTTCTGATAAGCCTGATTTACGTAACCCAATGACATTAATTGACGTTGCCGATTTAGTAAAAGACGTCGAGTTTAAAGTTTTTTCTGGTCCTGCCAATGATGAAAAAGGCCGTGTTGCGGTATTAACAGTACCAGGCGGTGCATCACTTTCGCGTAAGCAACTAGATGACTACACTAAATTCATCGGCATTTACGGCGCGAAAGGGCTTGCGTGGATGAAAGTAAACGACCGTGCAGCAGGCGCTGAAGGCGTGCAATCGCCAATCGCTAAGTTCTTAAATGAA
This sequence comes from Pseudoalteromonas sp. SG44-17, assembly GCF_014164235.1. Classification (NCBI taxonomy): domain Bacteria; kingdom Pseudomonadati; phylum Pseudomonadota; class Gammaproteobacteria; order Alteromonadales; family Pseudoalteromonadaceae; genus Pseudoalteromonas; species Pseudoalteromonas sp. SG44-17. Next base: position 5,332 of record NZ_JACJEV010000036.1, read on the forward strand.
GAGGTGATCAACGAACTTCTTGCACGCACTAACGCACAAACTGGCGACATCATTTTATTCGGTGCTGATAAACGCAACACAGTAAACGAAGCTATGGGCGCGCTACGTATTAAGATTGGCCTTGATTTAGAGATCACTAATCTAAATAGCTGGGCTCCGCTTTGGGTTGTTGACTTCCCAATGTTTGAAGAAGACGACGAAGGTACATTGCATGCTGTTCATCACCCATTTACAGCACCAAAAGATGTAAATGCAAGCGAACTTGAAGCAAACCCAGCAGCGGTTATTTCAGATGCATACGATATGGTACTAAATGGCTACGAAGTAGGTGGTGGTTCGGTACGTATTCATAATACAGATATGCAAGAAGCAGCATTTAGAATCCTAGGTATTGATGCACAAGAGCAGCAAGACAAGTTTGGTTTCTTACTTGAAGCGCTAAAATACGGTACGCCACCACATGCTGGTTTAGCGTTCGGTTTAGACCGTTTAGCAATGCTACTGTGTGGTACTGATAACATTCGTGACGTGATTGCTTTCCCTAAAACAACCCAAGCGTCGTGTTTGTTAACTAACGCACCAAGTAAAGCAAATGCAGATTCGCTTACAGAGCTTGCTATTAGTGTTGTTGAAAAAGCTGAAAAATCAGCAGAATAAGCAATCCGATAAGTGATTTGTTGAAAACCCTTAGGCTCATACCTAGGGGTTTTTTCATTTAGATGTGTAGATAATTTTATTAGAGGATTTTATGGCTGTGAGTTATCAATTTTCACAAACAGACTACTACGACCAGCATTTTTCAAACTGCATGGCTAATACGCAGCGCTTTAGTGACATTGAGTTTGAACAGTGCCAGTTTATTGAATGTGATTTTAGTCATAGTCAATTTAGTAATTGTCGTTTTATTGAGTGCGAATTTATTAACTGTAATTTAAGCGATTTAAATTGGGGCTATAGTTCGTTAGAAGAAGTCTGCTTTGTTGATTGTAAGCTCAACAGTATTCAATGGGCGCAGGTAAATTGGCCACAATTGGCACTTACGTCATCGGTGAGTTTTAAAAATTGCCAACTTAGTCATAGCTCGTTTTATGAGTTACAGTTAAAAGGCTTGATCATGATTGACTGTTTTGCCAAAGATGTTGATTTTAGACAGGCTAATTTAGCTACCAGTGATTTTAGTAACACTGACTTTAGAGATAGTCTATTTCTGCAAACAAACTTGAGTAAAGTAAACTTTGTCGGGGCGATGCATTTTAATATTGATATTAAAAATAATAATGTTAGCCGGGCTAAGTTTGAGCGCTTTGCAGCGTTAAACTTACTCAGCGGACTAGATATCGAGCTGGTAGATTAGCCGTTATGACACGGCTAATCTAATGCATAATTAGCAGGCAGGACCATTTTTATTTCGTGCGCTGGCAAGTGCGCGGGCAATTTCAAGTAATGCAGGGGAAATATCACTGGCGCCATCTTTGATGAGTTTTGATACATCACCTGATGAATACAAACTATCGCGTGGTGATTTAATGCCTAATTCACGCACAAAATCTTTAGTCTTGCCAGTGCTGCCTGTTTCGATGAATTTAAAAATAATACGCTCGTTATTATTTTTTGGCTCTGTTTCTAGCGTTTCGATTTCATCTTGATACGCTTCAATTCTGCTTTGTAAAATATCGATACGTTCTTCGATGCTGTTGTATGATTTCATGGATAGGTTCTTTTCTAAATAGACGTTAGGACAATACGACTATTATCGCATAAATTTATAATAATTATTTTTTTCTTTAAAACTCTTCTGCTGTTTTAGGTACCTCGTTTTATTGCAATTAATATTCAAAAGCTTAAAGTACTTTATAATTTAAATAAAATAAGTCGAGCAAATTAATGCCACTACCTTTTAAGTACCTTGTGAGCTTCTTCTTTCTCATAGTCAGTGCCGTCGCCAGTTCCGCAACAAACAGCGAAATGATTGTTGATAAAGCGCGTGACCGCGCGATCCCGATCAGTATTTCATTACCAGCATATAACGAGCATTGTAGCCAACAAACAAAATGCTCTGTGGTATTTATTAATGCCGGATATGGTATTGCGCATACTGACTATCAGTTTGCGGCTGATATATTTACAGCTAAGGGCTATTTAACTATTGCTGTAGCCCATGAATTAGACCGCGATCCTGCGCTCAACCGCACGCCACCTTATATGGCCACTCGTATGGAAAACTGGCATCGTGGTGTGGTCACTCTAAAATTTTTAGTGACTGAGTTGAGCTTTCGCTACCCAGAGTATGATTTTACGCGGTTAACGTTATTTGGCCATTCTAATGGCGGTGATATAGCCGCGCTTTACGCGGCGATTTATCCTAAGCAAGTGAGTCAAATTATTACGCTTGATCATCGGCGTATGTTGTTACCTCGCAATAATAACATTCGGGTTTTAACGCTTCGTGGCAGTGATTACCCTGCGGATAATCAGGTATTACTCAATGAAGATGAATTAGCACAGTATCCGGTTACGCAGATTGCGATAAAGAACTCACGCCATAATGATATGTATGATGGCGGACCTAAGTGGTTAGTAGAGCGGATGAGTAAAGAAATCAAAGCGTTTGTTGCAAACTAAAATAATAAAACTTAGCGCGTAAACATATTAAGTTGCCACTCTTACGCGCTTGATAGTTATTTTACCAGCTCACTTACAATCAGTGGGTTGTTATGCAGGGTTTTATGCACAGGGCATTTGTCGGCAATTTCTAATAGGCGCTGGCGCTGAGCGTCACTCAAATCACCCACTAAGGTGATTTTACGGGTGATGGCTTCGAGTTTGTCGGTTTGCTCGCAGTTATCGCAATCGGCGTGATAATCACGGCTGTGGTTCAGTTCTACCTTTACGTGTTCAAGTGGCAAGTTTTTACGACTTGCATACATACGTAAAGTCATCGCTGTGCATGCACCAAGTCCAGCAAGTAAATGGTGATAAGGGTCTGGGCCTAAATTATTACCGCCAACACTTAGTGGTTCATCGGCAAGCCAAGTATGATCCTTGGTACTTACATGCTGAGTAAAGACATGATCTTTCTCTTCAACTAATACATTGCCGCTGCTAAGTTTGGCACTGTACTTGTTTTTATCAAAATCCACATAACGTTTTGCCCATGATGCTATAACGTCTGCTGCGTAGTCTGCATCGTCTTTGTTAGTGAGTAAGTGGTCGGCGTTATCCAGGCTAATAAAGCTTTTTGGATGTTTAGCAGCGGCGTAAATTTTTTCAGCTTCGTTAATACTTACCGTGGCATCAATAGGGGAGTGCATTACTAACAATGCTCGCTTTAATTTACTGATATGGCTGCGGTCGTAATTGGCAATGTCGTCCACAAACTGTTTTTTAATGGTAAATTCTCGCCCTGCTAAATTTACCTTGGCTTCGCCCTTGCTATTAATTTCATCTAGATGAGCGGCAAAGTTATGCGCTACATGTTGCGCATCTGATGGTGCGCCTATGGTGGTAATGGCTTGTACTTCAGCAATGTGTTCAGCAGCTGCAAGTACCGCTGCGCCCCCTAAACTATGACCAATTAATAATTGTGGCGCTTTAAAGTGTTCACGTAAGTGATCTGCTGCGGCAATTAAATCTTGGATATTTGATGAGAAATTACTGTTGGCAAAATCACCGTCGCTATTACCAAGGCCAGTAAAATCAAAGCGTAATACCGCAATGCCTTGTTGAGTGAGTGCTCGGCTAATTCGACTTGCTGCGGCTATATCTTTACCACAGGTAAAACAATGGGCAAACAAGGCATAAAATTTAATATCACTGGCGGGTGTTTCAAGCTGACCGGCGAGTGTTAAATCACCACTTTTGAACGAAATTTTTTGGCGCATAGGTTACCTTTGCTTAATGAAAGAGGTTAGTGAAGAATAGACCATTAAAGTGCGTTTATAATTACAGTTGTTTTGGCGTTTTATCCACAATAGCAACATTTTGATTTGCATCAAGTAATAAACGCTTACCCAGCTAAAGAGGACATAAGTCCTTATGTTTTTTTGCCCGTTTTATTATGCTCGCGAAGCGCTACAATGGAGCAACTGCTATGATTAGCAAAGGCTTTTAACAACTTAATTCATTGGATACGAACATGCAATTACCTACCGTTGATTATAAAGCGAGCGATGCGGCCGCTCAATTTGTTGAGTCTCTTAGAAATACGGGCTTTGGTGTATTAAAAAACCACCCAATTCCACAGTCTCTTGTTGAATCAATTTATAAAAATTGGCAGGATTTTTTTAATTCTGAACAAAAACATGAATTCTTATTCTCTAAAGACACTCAAGATGGCTACTTTCCGCCTTCGGTATCAGAAGTTGCAAAAGGCTTTACAGTTAAAGATATTAAAGAATATTTTCATGTTTATCCAAAAGGCCGTGTACCAGCGCAGTTAGAAGCAGATATTCGCGAATATTATCGTTTAGCCAATGAATTTGCTGCGACATTGTTAAGCTGGGTGCAAGCTGAAGCACCAGCGGATGTGCGTGCTAAGTTTTCAATCGATTTAAAAGATATGATTGCTGATTCAGAGCAAACATTATTACGTATATTACATTACCCGCCGATGACAGGTGATGAAGAACCTGGCGCTATTCGTGCTGCTGCACATGGTGATATTAATTTATTAACGGTATTACCTGCTTCAAATGAGCCAGGCTTGCAAGTACAAAAAACAGATGGCGGTTGGTTAGATGTGCCATGCGATTTTGGCAGTTTAATTATTAACATTGGCGACATGTTGCAAGAAGCGTCAGGTGGTTATTTCCCGTCGACTATTCACCGTGTTATTAACCCTACTGGCAAAGCGTCATCTAAGTCACGTATTTCTTTGCCGTTATTTTTGCACCCGCGTCCAGATGTGGTGTTATCAGCGCGTTATACTGCTGACAGTTACTTACAAGAGCGTCTGCGTGAGTTAGGTGTTAAATAGCATCACTCAAGTGATGATAGCTTTTCAACAGCGGCCACAGTGCCGCTTTTTTGTTTTTTAAGGTTGTGTTTTTTTAGTGAGTTATAGTGTGATGTGGCTAGTTAAATTTGGCTGACGCTATTTCAAACGTGAATATACCATGCATTATTGCGTACGATCGGTATAATGCGCCATTGGCCGATTGGGCCTTAAAATTATTGAGAGAAAATATGAGTTTTGATGGGTTAGGTTTATCACAGTCTTTAGTTAATGCGGTTTTAGAAAAGGGCTATGAAACGCCAACACCAATTCAGGCTCAAGCCATTCCAGCGATCATTGAAGGTCGTGATGTTATGGCTGCAGCGCAAACTGGTACAGGTAAAACAGCGGGTTTCACTTTACCGTTAATTGAGCGCTTATCAACAGGCCAAAAAGCCAAGGTTAACCAAGTTCGTGCTTTAATTTTAACTCCAACCCGTGAGCTGGCATTACAAGTAAGCGAGAACGTTGAAGAGTATGCTAAGCATTCTAATATCAGTTCTTTTGTTGTGTACGGTGGTGTTAAAATCAATCCGCAAATGATGCGTTTACGCAAAGGCGTAGATATTTTAGTTGCTACTCCGGGTCGTTTAATGGATTTGCATAACCAAAATGCCTTGAAGTTCGATAACCTCGAAGTGTTGGTGCTTGATGAAGCTGACCGTATGCTTGATATGGGCTTTATTCATGACATTAAACGTATCATCAGCAAGTTACCGGCTAAACGTCAAAACTTGATGTTCTCAGCGACGTTCTCAGACGATATTAGAGCGCTTGCGAAAGGGCTTATTAATGATCCGGTTGAAATTTCAGTCGCTGCAAAAAATACCACGGCAAAAAGTGTTACCCAATGCGTTTATGCGGTAGATAAAGCACGTAAAACCGCCTTGTTAAGTCATTTAATTCGTACTAATGATTGGCAACAAGTGTTGGTATTTAGCCGCACTAAACATGGTGCAAACCGTTTAGTAAAGCAGTTAGAGCGCGATGATATTGTTGGCGCTGCAATTCATGGTAATAAATCTCAAGGCGCGCGCGTTAAAGCGCTTGAAGGCTTTAAAAGTGGCGAAGTACGCGTACTTGTGGCAACGGATATTGTTGCCCGTGGTTTAGACATTGTTGAACTGCCACATGTAGTTAACTATGATTTGCCTAATGTGTATGAAGATTATGTGCATCGTATTGGTCGTACCGGCCGTGCGGGTGCATCTGGCGACGCAATTTCATTTGTAACACCGGAAGATGCTGATGACTTATACGGTATTGAACGTTTTATCGGTGAATTGATCCCACGTGCAAAAGAAGCTGGTTTTGAGCCAACAAAAGGAGTGCCTGAAAGAGAGCTTGATGCACGGCCTATCAAACCTAAAAAGCCTAAAAAAGCGGGTCAGCCTTTTTCTAAACCTAAGTCTGATAGCAAAAAGCCAAATAATAACGGCGGTAATGGCACCGGCCCACGCCGTGGTGGCTCAGGTAAAAAACCTGCTGCTAAAGCCGCTGGTGAGCAAACACAAAACCCATGGGCTAAGCGTCAATCTGTTGGTGGCAGTGGTCAACGTCGTCGCTCTGGTAATGATGGCGTGAGTAACACGTAATAATATTTTGATAAAAAACGCGCCTAAGCTGGCGCGTTTTTTTATGCTTTTTATTTCTATAATGCTTTAAGATAATTAACTGCTAAGCCAATAAATAAGGTGACGGTGACACTTAAAAGTGTACCGAGCATAACATATTCGGTGAGTTTTTTATCTTTACTGGCACGTAAGTCGCCAAAGCGAAATACCGATTTTGCTGCTAATAAAAAGCCAACGCCAGCCAACTGATCTAGCAAAATAAATGTAAGCATTAATACTCGCTCAAGCATGCCAATACTTTGCCCCGCTGCTGGTAAACTTCCTGTGGAGCTAAACCCGGTAGTGAGACGCTCTAACATCATACGAATGAACACAGCACTGGGACTCAATACCAGTAAATAGCCACATAGCACCCATAATGTAGTGGGGGTTATCAGCCATTGCCAAATGCTGGTAATAAATTCACTGTTGTCGCTCAACCACACAGTCAGTAGTAGTATCACGACAAGATGAGCAAGTTGATCAATGATAAATGGCACAACTCCTTTGTTTGAATATGATTTTGCTAAATCAATTAAGTAGTGGGTCACGATAACAATAGCTGTGGCAATACCGATACGCGAGAGCTCTTGCCAGCCAAAACTAAACTCCCACCAGCTGACAATTGCTGCCGTAGTTAGACCGTGCACTAGCACATGCAAGTACAGTTTTTTAGCACGAAAGTGACGTGTATTACGGTTATTAACCCAACTCATTGGCTGCCAATAAAAATCAGCTAAAATATGACCGATAAATAATGCAACTAATAACAACATAAAACTCATTTTTTTACTCCTATCACGGCATTAGCAATGGCCTGCTCTGCATAGTCTAAAAAACGCTCGATCAACTGATAATGTGCAAGATTAAGTAACTTGGTCACATTCTCACGACTGGTTTTTAATTGTTTAGCAAGTTCACTATGTTGATTGTTTTCTGCGGTTAAATAGACATATAAGGCATTCGCTTGTTTGTGTGTCATTTTGCTCAGGAGCACGTCAATAAAAGCTAGATTAAGGGTTAAGCCATCATTTTTGAGTTCATCAATACTGCTAAGAGTAAAGCGTTGGTTATGGATTTCGTCAAGACCGCGCCCCGATAATGTAAATGCAGAGCCTGTTGCTGTTTTAATATCGGCTCTAGCATTATCTATTTCACCAATGGCAAGGCTTTGGCGAATTTCATAGCCGGTGGCTTTAAGATGTAAGTAAAGCAGCACTGCGACACGGCATACTTGGGGTGGTTGATTTATTTGCACCTGAAAAGCATCGCCTCGATAAATAATACTTTGTCCTAGATGGCGTTGAGTAATTGCTCGCAAACTTTGGTCGAGCTGGTAGAGCATCGCATCGTAGTCGTGCTTTGGAATATGTTGTGATTTGATCACATCACCGCTGATCACCGCAATCATAAATGTCCTTGATTTAAGTTACATAAAGAAAAGTAACCAATTTTGGTTACATGCTTCAATGTAACTAATTTAGGTTACTTGAAAGCTAAATGCAAGGGCTTGAAATTAATCAGGGTATGCTACAGTAGCGTGATTAATTTAAAAGGGATAACGCATGAGTCAAGAAATACATAGTACAACGGCGAAAAAGCCGAGAGTGGGGATTTTTGTCGATGTCCAAAATATTTATTACACCTGTCGAGAGAGCTACCGAAAAAACTTTGATTACAATGCCTTTTGGGCAAAAATCAGTGATGACTATGATATAGACTGCGCGATTGCATATGCAATTTATCGCGGGGACGAAAAGCAATCTCAATTTCAAAATATTCTTCGTGCGATTGGTTTTGAGGTAAAGCTAAAACCATTTATTCAGCGTAAAGATGGCAGCGCAAAAGGCGATTGGGACGTCGGCATCACCATCGACATGCTAGAACAAGGTAAAAACCTCGACAAAGTTATTTTACTCTCCGGCGACGGGGATTTTGCCTTATTACTGGGTCATTTACAGCATCATTATAATGTACCGTGTGACGTCTATGGCGCTGATAGACTGACGGCTGATGCATTAAAACAAAGTGCGGCACAGTTTTTTTGCATTGATGATTCCCTGTTACTTTGAAACTAATGTATTAAAAACATAACATCATGTTAAAAATATTTGACATGATGTGAGCCCACTCTTATAGTCATTAATGTTAAGTATACTTAACATCAAATTTATTATTATAAGGGGGTGATATGAGTTATACACAAAAATCGCGGTTACTTGAGATGTGCATAACGATGGTTGTGTTGTTTAATTACTTGCAGTCAGTATTATCAATGACGCCAGAAGCTCAGATGGATCCGTTATTAGCAAGTGGCTTGTTGATATCACTTACGATACAAACCGTTGTAATGCTTATTGTGATGCACATTATCTTAGCGATATTTAATACTAAATATGCGAATCAAGCGAAAGATGAACGCGAACAGGCTATTGCCTTAAAAGCAAAAAGTGTTGCACTACTTATTTTACAATTAGGCGTTGTGAACGCGGTGTTTGCAATGCTGATTGACCCACATTTTGGGTTTGCAATTAGTCCGGTTCACCAGTTAGTAATCGCAGCGTTGGTGAGCGAGATAATCGGCGCTGGGGCCGAAGCTTGGCTATTATATAGAGGTTAGAATGGCAAAGTTAGCGATTACTAACACGATCCGTGCATTACGGTTTCAGCATAATGAAATGACGCAGCAGCAATTAGCTGAAGTCGTTGGGGTGACGCGTCAAACAATTGCCGCAATTGAAGCGGCAAGGTATTCACCGTCGCTGGAGGTCGCTTTTAAGATCGCGATTGTTTTTAATCTACCACTAGAAAAAATATTCCAATATCGACAGTGAATCTTTACTAAATTATTATTTTTGGTAAACTGGATGCATATTCTGCATTTTTATTTATGTTTTTTGGCCATTTAAGTTATGAAAATAGTGTTATAAATCACCATTTTTGTTGTTTTTTTAGGTAATAATGTCATTTTTAAACCTTATTATTACGTTAAAAGATAGTCGACACTAATTTAATTGATATTAATTATTTATTTAATTCAGTTAATTAGAGATAAATGTGGGATATGTGAGATTTTTTATAAAAAACTTAATGACAACGCTGTCATTTGTTGTGTAACATTAATTCAACATGGGTTGAGGGTGAATCGCATTAAGATAATAAAAAAACATGCGATTAATACAAATATAAAACGAAGGTTAGAGGTCGTTAAATGATGGCTAAGAGTGCGAATGAGGACCAATTGTATATTGGTATCGACGGTGGCGGAACTAAGTGCCGTGCAACTATATACTCTGTGCAAAACGGGGTATTAGGAACAGGTTTAGGTGGCCCTGCGAATCCATTACATGGGTTGGAGCGCACATTAGAGTCAATAATGGTATCTACACAATTGGCGATGCGCGATGCAGGTTTGCCATTAGAGTCTATTCATCAAGTGTATGCCGGTTTAGGATTGGCGGGTGTTAATTTACCGAACTTATATGAAAAAATAACAGAGTGGGAGCACCCATTTAAACAAATGTTTTTAACTACTGACTTACATACGGCGTGTATCGGGGCTCATGAAGGCGGTGATGGTGCTGTGATAATCACGGGTACTGGTTCATGTGGTTTTTCATATGTAAAAGGGCAGTCGGTGAATTACGGCGGTCATGGTTTTGCACTTGGCGATAAAGGCAGTGGCGCATGGATGGGCTTAGAGGCAATTAAAGCGGTGTTAATGGAGCTAGATGGTTTAGGTCCTCACACGATAATGACGCCAGTGGTTAAAGAGCATTTTAATGTCACCACAGCAATGGGCATTGCAGAGCAAATGGCTGGACAACCGTCAAGTAGCTATGCAAAACTTGCTCGCTATGTATTTGATGCAGCACACCAAGGCGATCAAATCGCTTTAGCCATTGTAAAAGACGGAGCGCAATACGTGAGTCAGTTAGCGCATCGTTTATTAGAGAACAATCCTCCGCGTTTATCTATGATCGGTGGTCTTGCAGAGCCTTTAAATCAATGGCTTGACCCAGCAATTGCAAAACTCGTTGAAGTACCAAAGCAACCGCCTGAAATGGGCGCAATTTATTTTGCACAGCAATCAGTATTAGAGCAAGACCAAAAGGTAGCACTGTAATGAAAACCTTCTATCGCGCGACACGTTTATTCACGGCTGAAAAATTTCTAGATAATGCATTATTCAGCGTTGAAAATGGCGTTTTTCATCTTGAAACTTCCACCACAGGCAGTGTTATTGAGCTAGATGGTTTAGTTGCGCCAGGCTTTATCGATGTACAAGTTAATGGCGGTGGCGGGGCATTTTTTAATGCTGAGCAAAGCACACAATGCTTAGATCGTATTGCAAAAGCGCATGGTCAATTTGGTACAACGGCACTGATGCCAACACTTATCACCGATAAAGTTGAAACCATGCAAGCAGCTGCTGATGCAACAGCAAAAGCAATATGCGAAGGGGTCGCGGGTGTATTAGGTATTCACTTTGAAGGTCCGCATTTGTCTTTTCCAAAAAAAGGCACACACAGTGAGCAGTTTATTCGCCCAATTAGCGAACAAGAATTTGCCATTTATGCGCGTCAAGATTTAGGTATCAAAATGGTTACCTTAGCGCCAGAAAATGTCAGCATTGCTGATATTGAGCGCTTAGTGGCGTGTGGTGTAAAAGTATCACTAGGTCACACTAATGCTGACTATACAACGACAATGGCGGCACTCAATGCTGGCGCCGATGGGTTTACACATTTATATAACGCGATGTCGCCGTTTACATCGCGTGAACCAGGCGTGGTTGGCGCTGCGCTTTGGCATGATAACAGCTGGTGTGGCTTAATTGTTGATGGGCATCATGTACATCCATTGTCTGCACAATTAGCTATTCGCACCAAACAGCGCGGCAAAATTATGTTAGTCACTGACGCAATGCCACCAGTGGGTACCGATGATATGGAATTTGATTTTTTTGACGGGCGCAAAGTAATTCGTACTGGGGATAGATTAAACTCAAGTACGGGCGAATTAGCAGGCAGTGTATTAGACATGGCCAGCGCAGTGCGTAATACCATTAATACATTGGATGTAAGCCTCAGTGAAAGTTTACGCATGGCTGCACTGTATCCAGCAGAATATTTAAACCTCAAGAAAAAGGGACGTTTACTTGATGGCTTTGATGCAGACTTTGTGGTGCTCGATGAACATCAGTTTGTAAAAGCCACTTATATTGCAGGTAATGCAGTGTAACGTTTCCCTGTAAAAACCCCGCAGTTGTATCGCGGGGCTTTTTATTTAAGAGTAAAAATAATGACAACAGCACATACAGACACAAAGCCGAGTAAAAAGCGCTTAGCATCTCTTGATGCTTTACGTGGCATGGATATGTTTTGGATTTTAGGTGGGCAATCTATTTTTGCCGCTTTATTTGTTTTAACCGGTTGGACTGGTTGGCAGGTATTTGAAGCGCAAACGCTACACAGTGCATGGCATGGATTTACATTTTACGATTTGATTTTTCCGTTATTTATCTTTTTATCAGGTGTGGCGATGGGCTTAGCACCAAAACGCATCGATCACCTGCCATGGCAAGAGCGAAAAGTTTTTTATGCTAAAGCATTAAAGCGGTTATTGCTATTGTGCGGGTTAGGGGTGATGTATAACCATGGTTGGGGCACAGGTATTCCGCTTGCCTTCGATGAAATACGCTATGCGAGTGTACTTGGTCGAATAGCGATTGCATGGTTTTTCTGTGCAATGCTAGTGTGGCATACCAGTATTCGCACACAGCTCTTTACAGCAATCGCTCTCCTGCTAGGGTATTGGATCTTGATGTGTTTTATTCCTGTACCAGGTGGTAACGCTGGTGATTTAAGTGCACAGGGGAGTTGGAATGCATGGTTTGATTCGCATTTTTTACCCGGTATTAGTTATCAAAATAGAGCCGTCGACCCCGAGGGCGTGTTATCGAGTCTACCAGCTATTGTGAATGCCATGTTTGGGGTATTTGCAGGACAACTAATCGCCAGAGCAAGTAAGGTTGGCGAGTGGCAAACAGCAGGCATATTATTTGTTGCAGGTGTTGTGAGTGTTTGCTTAGGTTGGCTTTGGGATTTACAGTTTCCAGTTAATAAAGAATTATGGACCAGTTCATTTGTTTTAGTCACAGTCGGGTGGAGCGCAATATTACTGGCTGTGTTTTATGCAGTGGTTGATATTCTCAATGGCCAAAAATTAGCTTATCCGTTTGTGATTATTGGTGCTAACTCAATCATTATTTATTTGGCATCAAGCTTAGTGAATTGGGAGTTTATAAGCCATAGCGTGTTTGGTGGCTTTATTGCAGCAGCAGCTACCGATTGGCAGCCACTGATTGGCGTTGTTGCGCTTTTGCTGGTGCAAATGCTTTTATTACATTGGATGTATAAGCGCAAAATATTTGTCAGTGTTTAGCTGGCTAATGTACAGCACAGTAAAAAAGGTAAATTTTTATTCACTTTTACTTTACAAACTAAAATTGAATGGTAATAATGACAGCGTTGTCATAATGGTATTGACCAAATAGTGTATCCCTGTTTGGTTTGATCTAAGGCCCAATCCGATTGCACATGGGGTTGGGACTTAGATCCCATTTTTTCATCAACTAATTTAATAACTGAGCAAATTAATATGCAAATAGTAATTTTAAATGATGCAGCAGCCGTAGCAGCATATGGCGCAAATATTTTCGCAACACAATTACAAAAAAAACCAACGTCAGTGCTCGGTTTAGCAACGGGCTCTACGCCAGTTGCGTTATATCAAGAATTAATCGCTAAAAATAAAGCGGGTGAGATTTCATTTTCACAAGCAACAACGTTTAATTTAGATGAATACTTAGGTTTAACGGGCGATCATCCACAAAGTTACCGCCACTTTATGAATGAGCAATTGTTTAGCCATATTGATATAAACAAAGATAACACCTTTGTACCGCCAGGGGATGCCCTAAACCCAATTACAGCATGCAAAGAATACGAAGACAAAATAGTTGCAGCAGGCGGTGTTGATGTACAGTTATTAGGCATCGGACGTAATGGTCACATCGGCTTTAATGAGCCTTCATCAGGTCTGCGTTCACGTACTCGCGTAAAAACACTCACAAAAGCAACGGTAGATGATAATGCCCGTTTTTTTGCTGCTGATGAATATCAGCCACAGTTATCAATTACGATGGGAATTGGTACGATTTTAGAGGCGAAAAAAGTCGTATTACTTGCAACGGGTGAAAATAAAGCGGATGCGGTACGCGCTATGATTGAAGGGCCACTGATGGCTGCATGTCCAGCGTCGGCACTACAGCTTCATCAAGATGCAGTGATTGTAATTGATAAAGCGGCGGCAAGTAAATTAGCCGATTTAGAATTTTATCAGCATATTGAAGCTGAAAATCAAAAATTACAGGCTCATTTAGCTACATTGTAATTACGACAGAATTTATTGTGTGTTTAAAAAAGTCCGTAAGGGCTTTTTTTTTGCCTATTTGTCAGTGAGTAATAATTGGGTTTAAGTAAGTGTTATGGTAGTTTTAGCCATCTAAATAGTAAAAAGGATAAGCATGCTTAATTACAGCCAGATGCCTTTAAACCGTGCATCAAACCTACGTAAAGAGCAACAATGGGTGGCAGCACAAATAAATGAGCAAAGCCGTTGGTTATTGGTGAATAACAATCACACTTTATTTGATATAAATAATATTGCTGTGACTTTTTTAAGCTTTAGTGATGTGAGTCACTTAGCATTAAACGAAGCGATTTTTTTAGGTTTAGATGAGCAGCAAACCAGTCATTTCGCACTTGATGTAAGCAAGCTAGACGAAGCCGTCTTAAGTCAGCTGATAGGTGACGCTGAGTTTGTTGATATTCGCCGCTTTGGGGTGCAAGTGGAAATCGCGCAAGGCTCAATGGCTGCACTGGCACGAGGTTTGTGTTACTGGCATGCAACTCATCGTTTTTGTGGACGTTGTGGCAGCGAAAACGAGCTTGTTGAAGCTGGTCATTCACGTTTATGTAGTAATGATGGGTGTAAACACCAAACGTTTCCGCGAACTGATCCGGCCGTGATCATGGTGGTTACTCGTACATTTGCTGATGGTGTTGAACGCTGTTTACTTGGTCGCCAAGCAATATGGGCACCAGGTATGTATTCGTCTTTAGCTGGTTTTGTTGATCCGGGCGAAAGCTTAGAGCAAGCGGTGGCGCGTGAAGTGATGGAAGAAGCGGGCATTGTGGTTGAAAATGTTAAGTATATTGCCTCGCAGCCGTGGCCATTTCCATCATCGATTATGCTGGGCTTTACCGCTGAAGCTGTTACAGAAAATATCCAGGTTGATAAGGACGAACTAGACGATGCGCAGTGGTTTAGCCGTGAAGAGCTCGCTCAATTTGGCAATTGGCACGAAAAGGGGGAGCATTTAAAGCTACCAAGAGCTGATTCTATTTCGCGCTATTTAATCGACTATTGGTGTAATTTGCAAGATTAAGCATAGTGCAGAGTATGTTCTAACGAAATATTTTAAGGATTAATGATGACGACAAAAAGCAATAAAAATACGCTGTTAGTAAGTACCGGACGTAAAAAAGCATATACTCATGGGGTGGTTAACCCCGTAGTGCAACGTGCATCGACAGTTGTTTTTGATTCAGTGGCAGAGCTTAAAGAAGCGGCAAAAAAACGTGGCGATAAAACACTTTTTTATGGTCGTCGTGGTACTACTACACATTTTGCATTACAAGAAGCGATCACTGAGCTTGAAGGTGGTGAGGGATGTGCGCTTTATCCATGTGGTGCAGCGGCCATTAGCAGCACACTATTGGCTTTTTTGAAAGCGGGCGATCATATCTTAATGGTAGATAATGCCTATGAACCAACGCGTGATTTTTGCGATAAAATTTTAGCTGGCTTTGGCGTTGAGACGACTTATTATCCACCAACAATTGGGGCAGATATTAAAGCGCTGATCAAAGACAACACCAAAGTGCTGTTTTTAGAGTCGCCAGGTTCTATCACCATGGAAATTCAAGATGTACCAGCCATGGTTGCAGTTGCCAATGAGCATGGGGTAATGACCATGCTTGATAACACCTATGGTAATGGCTTGCATTATCGCCCACTTGAACACGGGGTGGATATTAGTATTCAAGCGGCAACTAAATACATTGTGGGTCATTCGGACGTGATGATGGGGGTGGCAGTGGCCAATAAAAAATACTGGCCGACACTTCGAGAAAATTCATATTTACTTGGTCAATGTACGTCGGCTGATGACGCTTATTTAGCGTTAAGAGGCCTGCGCACTATGGCGGTACGTTTAAATCAGCATGAAAAAGCCGCGATCGAAGTCGCTACTTGGTTAGAGCAACATCCGTTGGTTGACCATATTCGTCACCCGGCATTTGCAACGTGTCCGGGTCATGAGTTTTTTAAGCGTGATTTTGATGGTAGTAATGGCTTGTTTTCTTTTGTTATGAAACAAGGTAACCAAAGCGCGATTGATGCTTTTTTAGATAGTTTAGAGCATTTTAAAATGGGCTTCTCGTGGGGCGGCTTCGAGAGTTTAGTGACTGCCAACTTAACTATGAAAGGTTTACGCTCAGCAACTGGTTGGACGCAAGGACCAGTGATCCGCTTACATATAGGCCTTGAAGATGTGGACGATTTGATTGCTGATTTAAGCCAAGCACTCGACATATACCAACAGAATTTGTAGCCTGCGGATCAATAAGACTACATTATTTGTTACAAAGCTCGTATTAATACGGGTTTTTTTTTGCTAGTAATTCAACACGTTTGCCCTTAGTGTAAGCTGTATATAGATTAATAAGGAATATCTGTGACGCAACTCCACCCTCAGCGATTATTAAAGATTGCCCAGTTTGAACTAGTGAGATTATTTTTGACCAAGCGCGGCTTACTTGCTGTTGCCGCATTTTCGATTTGTTGGTTATTGATTTTACGTTATCCGATAGGTCAAGCTGTCAGCTTAATTAGTTCGCCCCAAATAGCCGATTTAGCACAACAAGTGTTTGGCGCTATTGGGCTGAGTAAATTACTCGATTGGCCTGAAGCTGAATTAGCTATGTATTGGTTAATTGCATTGTATAGCTTTCCCAGCTTTTGCTTGTTTTTATGTAGCGACCAACTTGTTGGTGATAAACAACGAGGAACACTACGCTTTTTATCTCTTAGAGCTACCCGTAATGAAATGTTATTTGGCCGCTTTTTAGGACAGGTATTTATTTTAGCAGCATTACTACTTGTTACCTTGGTAGCTTCAGTTGCGGTTATGGTATTTAGAGATCCAGCATTATTAGTCAGTGGCATAAGTCGCAGCTTTATTTTGTTCTGTTATTTATTAATTGCTGTTTTGCCCTTTATAGCACTAATGACGTTGTTAAATACTTTTGCACGCTCAGCGCGTTTAACTGTAGTGCTTGCCGTATTATTTTTTGCTGGCGGAAATATTGTGGTCAGTATTTTAAGCTGGCAAATACCCGTTTTGGCAATGCTTGATTATGTTTTCCCTGGCGTACAACTTGATCAAATGGCAGGACAAAACGCAGGAATATTTAATAGCATTGGCATTCCGTTAATACAAACTACCGTGATGCTAGCGATTGCTCAGCGTATTTTTGCAAGGAGTTCTCTATGAGCACACTAATACACGCAACAGGTTTAACTAAGCAGTATGGTAATAAATTGGCCCTTGATCAGGTAAGTTTTGAGATACAGCAAGGCGCGCCAGTAGCACTGGTTGGGCCAAATGGTGCAGGCAAAACCACCTTGTTTAGTTTGTTATGCGGTTATATTTTACCAACAAAAGGCACGCTCAATATTATTGGACATAATCCAGGCAGTAGTGAATTGTTTGGCAAGCTCAGTGCGTTACCGCAAGATGCTCAACTTGATCCGCGCTTTAGTATCGCTCACCAACTGGCGTTTTATGGCCAGCTACAAGGGCTGTCAAATAAGCAAAGCCAAGCAGAAGCGATCCGCGTACTTGAGTTAGTCGGACTAGCTGACGTTGCTAAACAGCGTTCTGATGATTTATCACATGGAATGCGTAAACGTGTCACCATAGGTCAAGCGCTGATCGGGAAACCACAAATAGTCATGCTGGATGAAGCAACCGCTGGGCTTGATCCTATTCATGCTCGCGAAGTACGCGAAGTGGTTGCGAATCTTAGCAGTGAGGCTACCTTTATTTTAAGTTCGCATGATTTAACTGAACTAGAACGCTTATGTTCACATGTACTGCACCTTGATAAAGGTAAGCTCACAGAGCATCCAACGCACAGTGATAATAGCGAACTAGAGTCTGGATTTATTACATTGTTATTGAGCGAGCATTACCCGGATGTTGAAGAGAAAATACAAGCTTTAGCAGAAGTGTCTAAAGTGTATATGAGCCAAGCTAAAGAATATGTTATCGAGTACCAAAAAACGGCGACACCATTTGATATCACCATACTGCAACATTGTTATCAGCAAGGTTGGCGGTATCGCCAATTGGTAAACGGCCATACATTAGAAAATCAAATATTTAAACAGGAGCAAATATAATGGGTTTATTAAGTGGTTTAATGGGTAATGCCAGTGAAATTGATGACAATGATTTAGAAAAAGTATTGGAAAATACACTGATTGAAGGTGAACAAGTTGAAAAGGCCTATAAAGTGGTACGTGACATGTTTATTTTTACTAACAAACGTTTAATTTTGTTGGATAAGCAGGGGGTCACTGGCTCAAAAATAGAGATGATCAGTATTGCTTATTCAAAAATTACTAAGTTTAGTAAAGAAAGTGCAGGTCATTTTGATTTAGATGCTGAATTAAAAATTTGGGTTGGCTCTGATCCAACACCGATCAGCAAAGACTTTAAATCGGGTGATAATATCAATGATGTGTACCGGATAATCAGCCAGTACGCGCTTTGATCATAATTGAGCTTTTAAAACGGTAGCGATTAACATTCCTATTCGCTACCTTTTTTTTACATTTCCTTACATCCACTTACATTTTTATAATAAAATACAAGCACTTAGTTAAGTTTCAATTCAGTTTACTCGCGTTAGGATGTGCCCCGTCTTAACCAACCGGTTAAACGTTAAACCTTGTAGCAATAAAACAATGTAAAATAGGGAAATCTTTTTATGAAAAAATTAGCAGTTATTATTTCGAGTATTCTTCTTTCTAGTGCCGCGACTGCTGCGGATAACTATCAGTCAATCAGCCATTTAGGATATATGGATACCGATGGCAACGACACAGTTAGTGTTGATTCAAAATATTACTTCTCACCAAAAGCAACATTAGGTCCTTACGATCAATTTGAGTATATTAACAAGCAAACCAACGTATATGGTTCATACATTGATAATGACTTTAGCGATGTAACAACTATTGGTGGTGAGTACTTTGTTGAAAATTTTGTGGTAGGTGCTCAATATAGCAACCTTGATGTTGATTCTGTTTCAAGCAAAGACGTATTTAATGTATCAGCAGGTTACTTTTTTAATCCAAATTTATTATTAAAAGCGACATTCATTGACGTTGAAGATGGCGAAAATTCAGTAATATTTGATCTTGCTTATGATCATAAACTTAATAGCACAGATTACATCGGTTTCACTGTAACATCTGATGACGAGTTTGATTACCGCGCTGTGAACGCTAAATACTTCATGGATCTTAAGCAAGGTAACTACCTAACTGTTGAAGGTACTATTTCAGATACTGACGACAGTGGTAGTTCATGGGAATTAGGTTCTAATTACTACTTCACTAAAGCGACATCAGCGTTTGTTACATTTAATAAAAACGATGATTACACTTTTGGTGCTCAACATTTCTTCAACAAAAATGTTGGCTTAAAAGCTGGTTACGGCAATAACTGGG
Source organism: Pseudoalteromonas sp. SG44-17 (assembly GCF_014164235.1). NCBI lineage: Bacteria > Pseudomonadati > Pseudomonadota > Gammaproteobacteria > Alteromonadales > Pseudoalteromonadaceae > Pseudoalteromonas > Pseudoalteromonas sp. SG44-17. The sequence continues at coordinate 24,868 of NZ_JACJEV010000036.1, forward strand.
ATGATTCTGGTTATGACGCTTACTTTGCAAATGTAAGCTTACAGTTCTAATCAAACTGTAATACTAGTACTGCAATACTAAAAAAGCCCGCTCAATTGAGCGGGCTTTCGCATTTTTGTTATTTAACTAAGTTTACTTACCAACCACATTGTCGGCCTTTATTTTGCTCATCAAGGTATTTTTGCAGTGGCGCAAAGTAATCAAGTAGGGCTGTTGCATCCATTTCAGGTTTACCTGTTACGATGGCTAATGCTTCTTGCCAAGGGCGGCTTGAACCCATTTCTAGCATAGCATTGAGTTTTTCACCTGCTTCTTTAGAGTTGTATACTGAGCAGCGATGAATGGCTTCTTTGTTACCTGCTATTTCACATAAACTACGGTGGAAATCAAACTGTAAAATATGCGCTAAGAAGTAACGTGTATATGGTGTATTACCTGGCACATGATATTTTGCACCTGGATCAAAGTCAGCTTCGCTTCGTGTGATAGGTGCTTTTACACCTTGGTATTTTTCACGTAATTCCCACCATGCCTTATTGTAGTTTTCAGGGGTTACTGCACCTGAAAATACTTGCCAACGCCATTGGTCCACAAGTAAACCAAATGGAATAAACGCTACTTTATCTAGCGCCATTTTCATCAGTAAGCCAATGTCTTTCGATTCATCAGGCACTTGCTCTAATAAACCAATTTCTTTTAAGTAACCAGGTGTTACCGAAAGCGCAATAGTATCGCCAATGGCTTCGTGGAAACCGTCGTTAGCACTTTCTTGATAATAAAGCGGTTGGGTATTGTAAGCGCGTTGATAAAAGTTGTGACCTAACTCATGGTGAATAACTGAGAATTCTTCACCAGTACGCTGAATACACATTTTAATGCGTAAATCGTCTTTACTATCTATATTCCACGCTGAAGCATGGCACTGTACATCACGATCGGCAGGTTTAGTGAATAACGAACGTTGGTAAAAGGTGTCAGGTAAAGGTGCAAATCCCATTGAGGTGAAAAATTTTTCAGCGCCGCGTACCATTTTAAGTTCATCGTAGTTATGCTCGGCTAATAATGCGGTTACATCATAACCAGGATCGGCATTTTCAGGTGCGACTACATCATAAATGTTGCCCCACGATTGCGCCCACATATTACCTAATAAATGCGCTGGGATAGGTTGGTCTTGGGGTACTTTGTCTTCACCGTATTTTTCACCTAACTTGGCACGAACATGACAATGCAGCGAATCATATAATGGTTTTACTTGCCCCCAAATACGATCAAGCTCTTTGGCAAAATCATCTGCTGGCATATCATACTTACTACGCCACATTGCACCAGTGTCTGCATAACCAAGCTCTTTAGCGCCTTCATTGGTTAATACAACTTGTTGTTCATACAGTGGACGCATTGGTTTTGATACCTGGCGCCAACCTTGCCATAAATCAAGCAGTTCGTTGTAATCACGGCTGGTGGCCATTGTTGCAGTCATATCACCTAGGCTTAAACAGCTGCCATCGTCTTTACAATATTTACCTTTACCATATATACCGCCAAGTTCAGCCACAAGCTGTGATAGTTTTGCTGTTTTTTCTGCATCTTGTGGGGCAGGTAAAGTCAGTGCCAGTTTTAATTTGTCGAGTTTACGACGTGCGTCATAATCAAGTTCGAGAGAGTCAAACTGTGCAGCTTCGTTAGCAAGGCGAACCACCGCTTCGGTCATTTTACGATTTACTTCAGCTGATAGGGCTGATGTATCATGCGTTATAAAGTTAGCGTAAATCCATTCCGCGCGACTTGATTCTAGATATAAAGCACTGAGCTCTTGCTCTGTTGTATCTAAAAAGGCTTGCGCGTCTTTTGCAGTTACCGGCGCAGGGCTTGCAACTTGAGTTACTGTGTTAGTGGCTTCTTGGTTACAGCCGCTCAATGCTAATGTGCTGGCAACCATTATTGCGCTCAAACTGAGCTTAAAATGTGGAGTAGTCATGTTGGTCCTTATATTTGTTATTTATCGTGTAGGATGATAGCAGCGTCTATGTGTTAGGCAAAGTTTATCAATAACCGACTCTTAAGCTCAGGCCATGCGAGTTTATAGTGGCATTGTATTTATTAAAGGATCGGTCATAATTAAGTCAATCTGTTTTATTAATTAATAAGGATAGTTTCCATGTCAGTGTTTATTTTGTTACTGGTGTTGGTGATAGTTATTTTTGCGGTTAAAGATATCCGCTTAAATCTCGTCAGCCGCCCGACATTTAAAATGTTTAAAAAGGTATTACCGCCGCTTTCGCAAACTGAGCGTGAAGCGATGGAAGCGGGCGACGTGTGGTGGGATGGAGAACTATTTAGTGGCAATCCTGATTGGCAATTACTTCACAGCTACCCAAAGCCAGAGTTGAGCGAAAAAGAGCGAATATTTTTAGACAATGAAGTGGAAACACTGTTGGCGATGCTTGATGACTATCACATTGTGCAAAAAGATAAAGACTTGCCAAAAGAAGTATGGGATTACCTAAAGACCCAAGGTTTCTTTGCGCTGATCATTCCCGAGAAATTTGGCGGACGCCAGTTTTCAGCAATCGCAAACTCAACCATTGTAGCTAAAATCGCCACTAAAAGCTTAACAGCAGCAGTGACCGTGATGGTGCCCAACAGCTTAGGCCCTGGGGAATTACTATTACATTATGGTACAAAAGAGCAGCAAGAGCGCTGGTTACCTTCACTTGCGAAGGGGGATGATGTGCCGTGTTTTGCTCTAACAGGCCCTGAAGCCGGCTCTGATGCTGGCAGTATTCCTGACTCTGGCGTAGTGTGTAAGGGTGAGTTTGAAGGCCAAGAAGTTGTAGGCTTACGATTAAATTGGTCAAAACGCTATATTACGCTTGCACCCGTAGCAACGGTTCTTGGACTTGCTTTTAAAATGTATGATCCCGATGGATTACTTGGTAAACATAAAGAGCTAGGTATAACCTGTGCGCTGATCCCAACAGATCACCCTGGTGTGGAAACGGGTGAGCGCCATTATCCATTGAATATGGCGTTTATGAATGGCACAACCTACGGTAAAGATGTATTTATTCCTCTTGATTGGATCATTGGCGGTCAAAAAGGGGCAGGACGAGGTTGGCGGATGTTGGTTGAGTGCTTAAGTGCCGGGCGCGGTATTTCATTACCAGCATTGAGCAGTGCAACAGGGCATTTATGTGCCCGTATGACATCGGCCTATGCAATGGTACGTCAACAATTTGGTGTTTCTATCGGGCAGTTTGAAGGCGTGCAAGAGGCGCTGGCTCGCATTGGTGGACTAACCTATAGTCTTGAATCATGCCGCTTAATGACTGCCGGAGCCATTGATTTAAAATTAAGCCCATCAGTGGTGACTGCGATTGCCAAATATCATATGACAGAGATGGGCCGTACGGTAATGAATGATGCTATGGACATTCATTCAGGTAAGGGGATCCAAGTGGGGCCAAATAACTATTTAGCGCACGGTTATATGGGCATTCCAGTATCAATTACCGTTGAAGGGGCGAATATATTAACCCGTAATCTGATGATCTTCGGTCAAGGTGCAACTCGTTGCCACCCATTTGTACTCAAAGAAATGGAAGCCGCAGCAATGGAAGATGACGATCTCGCGTTAAAAGAATTTGATTCATTATTACTGCAGCATATTTTATTTGCCGCTACTAATGCGAGTATGGCTTTTATACATGGATTAACGCGAAGCTATTTTGCAAAATCGCCCGTTTGTGGTGAGACTGCTTCATATTATAAGCAATTAGGGCGTATGAGCCGAGGACTTGCCTTTAGCACTGATGTGGCAATGTTAGTACTTGGTGGTGAGCTTAAACGTAAAGAGATGATTTCAGCGCGTTTAGGGGATGTCTTAAGCCACTTATACTTAGCATCTTGTGTATTAAAACGTTTTGAAGACGAGGGGCGTCAACAAGCTGATCTTCCGTTCGTAAAATATGCGGTTGAATTGTCACTGTTTGAAATTGGCCAAGCATTTGACGGTTTTTTCAAAAACTTTTCAAACCCGGTTATTAACTTCATCCTAAAACGTATTGTATTTCCGCTTGGTAATCATTACCAGCGCCCAAGTGATGAACTTGCACAAACAATTTGTGAGCATATGACGCAACCAGGGGTATTTAGAAACCGCTTAACTCATTTATGTTATGTGGATGATAAAGCGGGTACTGGTGTGATGGAGAATGCATTTATAGCGATGCATGATACCAGCGCCGCCTTCAAACGATTGAAGAAATGGCAACGTGACGGCACACTTAACCGTAATGCTAATATAGCAACTGCAATCGATAGTGCGCTTGAAAAACAGTTAATAACTGATGAGCAAGGCGAAAAGCTACATGCTGCAAATAACCTACGCAAACAGGCTATTGCGGTAGATAATTATCAGCCAGGTGAACTGTAATAGCGAAAACTAACAAGCCTTGCTGCGAGCAAGGCTTGTTAAGCGGTCTAAATATTTAATATAAAGCGTTAGCGTGCAAATGGATCGGCATTTATTTTATCAACGTACCAATTGCCTTTTTTACGCACCATTTTTACGCTGCGCATATCATCAACTTTATTCCCATTGAAGTGGCCTGTGAAAATAAGGTTGATATTGGCTGTATCGCCATATTGTTCTCTTAAACTCATATTAGTCATATCAACTTCAATTACTACATCATCGTATTGCATGTTGACTAAATTGCGGGCAAATTGTTTTGAGGTGCCGTAAGAGTTCATGATCCGCGCCATTTTAGGTGTGGCCATAGTACTGGCTTTGTTTAGGTCGTTTTCGTTATAAAGCGTATCAAAAAATAGTGCTGCGCTATTTCCTGGAGTATTTTTTTCACCTTTTGGTGAATCTTCATTTCCACAGCCGCTCATTAGCAGTAAAAATGTAGCAGTGCAAAGAGTTATAAATGATTTCATTAGATAAATAGATTTATTAGTGATGATTTAGTGTGTGACGAAATGCGGCAGATGTAAAGTTTACGGTAAGAATTAGTGATGTGAATGCAATAAATAATAAAAAAGGATGCAGTTTGCATCCTTTTTCAAAAGCTATTTAAACTTATTGAACCAGCTCTTGCTCTGAAAACTCTTCAGCAAAAAGTGGGCTTGATAAATAACGCTCAGTTGCACTAGGTAAAATTACTACGACATTTTTACCTGCATTTTCAGGTAACTCCGCAATACGCTTTGCTGCAACAACCGCAGCGCCAGATGAAATACCAACTAATATACCTTCTTTTTTCATCAGCTCATGAGCCATTGCTATACATTCTTCATTAGACACTTGCTCTACACCATCGATCATTGATAGGTCTAAATTACCAGGAATAAAGCCTGCGCCAATACCTTGAATTTTATGTGGCCCAGGTTTAATTTCTTCACCCGCGAGTGTTTGGCTGATCACTGGCGAATTAGTTGGTTCAACAGCGATTGACTTTACATTAAGGCCTTTTTCAAGTTTCAAATAACGGCTGACACCAGTAATTGTACCTCCAGTACCCACACCAGCCACAAAGAAATCAACTTTTCCATCTAATGCATTAAAGATTTCTGGGCCTGTTGTTTCAAAGTGAATTTTAGGGTTTGCAGGGTTTTCGAATTGTTGTAATAAAATAAACTTTTCAGGGGCTGATGCTTGAATTTCCTTTGCCTTAGCGATCGCACCGTTCATACCTTTAGCACCATCTGTTAAGACTAAATTAGCACCTAATGCTTTTAGTAACTTACGACGTTCAAGACTCATGGTGTTTGGCATTGTAAGCGTAAGTTTGTATCCACGCGAGGCCGCAACAAACGCCAAAGCGATACCTGTGTTACCTGAAGTTGGTTCAATCAGCTCTTTATCTTTAGTCAGCTCACCTGATTTTTCAGCTTCCCAGATCATTGATGCACCAATACGGCATTTAATGCTAAAGCTAGGATTACGAGATTCTATTTTAGCAAAAACATTACCTGTCGTTACACGGTTTAGTTTTACTAACGGTGTGTTACCAATACTGAGTGAGTTATCTTCAAAAATAGTAGACATAATGTTCCCTTAGGTGCAATTTATTCAATCGTGATCGATTTTTATTGTAAATCGATCTGTAATAGTGACACTTTACTGCTGAATTAAAAAAACTAAAGTAAAGTTTGGCTATAAGATATATCTATTCGGCTTATAACTGAATGAAATAAAAACAGCGACAGCTTGTATGTATAGTTATTAAAACAAAAATACTATCAGGTATGCTGACATAGGATTATTAGGGATACAAATACTGACCAAAATTTATATGCGCTAGATCATAATGAATTGCCTAGTAGATATTATAATGAACAAATTAGACGGGCGTTTAACGCTAAAAGTGATTGTATTTTGTGCAAACAGGCTGTTGTTGAGCGGTTTTATGATACATATAATTAAAAACATGCTAAAACCTCACCCATCAAAATTTATGAAGTGATGACAATGACGTTAATCTTAAAATTAATTGCCGGTATATTGGCCGGTATTTTAGTGGGTTTATATGTTCCACTAACGGGAGTTGAACTCCTTTACACGGTAAAAGAAATAATTGGCCAACTGATCACTTTTACTATTCCACTAATTATTTTATTTTTTATAGCATCAGGTATTGCTGGTTTACCAAAAGGCTCAGGCCATCTGTTAGGTAAAACCGTTGGTTTCGCCTACGGTTCGACCATTATTGCAGGCACATTAGCAGTGATGGTTGTTAGTGCAATTATTCCGTTATTTGATGGCGGTTTAACCTTCGAAGCTGAAATAGCCACCGAAGTGGCAAGTTTTATTGATTTAGAGATCCCACCATTGATGGGTGTTATGACTGCGCTTGCGACAGCGTTTGTGTTTGGTATCGGTATGAGCCAATTAGAGCTAGAGACCTTGAAAAAAGTATCGGATCAGGGCCGCGATGTGATTGATGGTTTGCTAGCAAAAGTTATTATCCCAGCATTACCGTTTTATATTGCAGGTGTGTTTGCTGAGATGACAGTTGCAGGAACTGTTGTTGATACCTTACAAACGTTTGGTGTGGTGTTGATTGCTGCATTAATCATGCATTGGGTATGGTTGACTATTCTTTATATCGGTACGGGTATCTTATTAAAACGCAACCCAGTTGAATTAATTAAAAATATGCTCCCAGCTTACTTTACAGCCTTAGGCACTATGTCTAGTGCTGCGACTATTCCAGTGTCTTTACGCTCAAGCAAAGCAAATAATGTAAAAGAAGATGTTGCTAACTTTACTGTACCTTTGTGTGCGACTATTCATCTATCTGGCTCAACGATCACTATCGTAACTTGCGCGATGGCGGTGATGTTTTTATCACCAAACATGGATGTACCATCATTATTTGGGATGTTGCCGTTTATTATGATGCTAGGTGTGGTAATGATTGCCGCACCGGGTGCTCCGGGCGGAGCTGTCATGTCTGCGCTGGGGTTGTTAACCAGTATGCTCGGTTTCAATGAAGGTGCTGTGGCGTTAATGATAGCGCTTTATTTGGCTCAGGATAGTTTTGGTACAGCCTGTAATGTTACCGGTGATGGTGTAATTGCTTTGTGGGTTGACCGCTTCAGTGAAAAAACGCCATCTTAAATTAATTATCTGAAACGATAATTGAGTTATCGTTTCAGATTTTCTGTGTTAGTGTGACCAATTAAATTGTCATATTGACGTGCTGTTAGGTTATATGAGGGTGTCCCATTGATTAATGTACTTTTAGTTGATGACCATGAGCTCGTACGAACGGGTATCAAACGTATTTTAGATGATGTTCGTGGGTTTAAAGTAATTGGTGAAGCTAAAACAGGTGAAGAAGCGGTACAATTTTGCCGTCAGCATTCTCCTGATATTGTGCTAATGGACATGAATATGCCAGGTATTGGCGGATTAGAAGCGACCAAGAAAATTTGTCGCTATTGCCCTGATGTGAAAATTATTGTACTAACAGTACATTGTGAAGACCCATTCCCAAGTAAAGTGATGCAAATTGGCGCTCATGGTTACTTAACCAAAGGGGCGGGCTCTGATGAAATGGTTAATGCAATTCGCGCAGTAAATGCAGGGCAACGCTATATTGCACCAGAAATAGCTCAACAAATTGCCCTTGCGCAAGTGACGGGTCGTACTGATGAAAGTCCATTTCAGAGTTTATCTGAACGTGAATTACAGATCATGTTAATGATCACTAAAGGTGAAAAAGTACAAGACATTGCCGAACGCCTTAATTTAAGTTCTAAAACAGTGAACAGCTATCGCTATAGAATGTTTGAAAAGCTGAATGTGGGTGGTGATGTTGAATTAACTCATTTGGCTATTCGTCATAAGATGATCGACATCGACAGCGCCCACTAGTGTTGCCCCATGGCAGAATTTGATCACGCCCATTTCTTAAAAACACTATCAAGCGAACCCGGCGTTTATCGGATGCTTGATAGTGATGATAAAGTTATTTATGTTGGTAAAGCTAAAAACCTTAAAAAACGTGTTAGTAGCTATTTTCGTAGCAATGTCACGGATGGCAAGACTCGCGCTTTAGTCAGTAACATTAGTGATATTGACATCACTTTAACCAATACTGAAACCGAAGCTTTACTGCTTGAAAATAACTTAATAAAAAAATATCAGCCACGTTACAATATTTTACTGCGTGATGATAAATCCTATCCGTATATTTTATTAACTGCTCACAAACATCCAAGACTTGCATTTCATCGCGGTAGCCGCAAAGTAAAAGGCGAGTATTTTGGGCCATTTCCAAGCGCTGGGGCTGTCTCTGAAAGTTTGCGGTTAATGCAGAAAATATTTCCTGTTCGTCAATGTGAAGATGCGTATTATCGCGTTCGCAGCCGACCTTGTTTGCAATTTCAGCTAAAACGTTGTTCTGCACCCTGCGTGAATGAAGTGAGTGACGATGAATACAATCAGCAAGTTGATTTTGTACGTAAATTTTTGACTGGCAAATCTCATGAAGTCATCGCAGCGTTGATCTCTAAAATGGAAGCTGCGAGCCACGCTTTACAATTTGAACTCGCGGCTAAAGTACGCGATCAAATAATGCTACTGCGTAAAATGCAAGAGCAACAATCGATATCAGGTAACTATGCCGAAATGGATGTTGTGGGTTTTGCTCATTTAAATGGCCTCAATGGCATTCATTTGTTGATGATCCGCGATCATAAAGTACTCGGTAGCAAAACGTACTTTCCAAAAGTACCGAAAGATTCACAGCCACAAGAAATACTGGCTTCATTTCTTGGGCAATATTATTTAGCGCCAGGTGCAACAGGGCGAATTGCTAAAGAAGTTATTTTGCCATTTGCACTTGATGAAATTGATGTACTCAGTGAAGCATTAAGCCAAGTGAGTGAACGCAAAGTAACTTTAAAAACAGTTACACGCGGTGAGCGTGCGCAATACTTACAGCTCGCTAATAAGAATGCGCTTAATAGTATTACCGTGAAGCAAAGCACTCAGGATTCGATTAATAAGCGTTACGCACAACTTAAAGCGACGTTAGGGCTTGATGATATTAATCGTATGGAATGTTTTGATATCAGCCATACAATGGGAGAAAACACAGTTGCCAGTTGTGTGGTGTTTGATTCGCAAGGACCGAATAATAAAGAATATCGACGCTTTAATGTCACAGGGATCACCGGAGGTGATGATTATGCTGCAATGGAGTTTGCGTTAAACAAGCGTTACAACAAGTTGGTTGACGAAGATAAAATTCCTGATGTGATTTTTATCGACGGTGGTAAAGGACAACTTTCTCGTGCCGAGCAGTATTTTGCTAATTGGCCACATGCAAAAATGCCGCTGTTAGTCGGTGTGGCAAAAGGCACCAGTCGTAGGCCAGGCCTTGAAACACTATTAATTGATGGTGGTCGGAAAACAATTCCAATGGATTCAGACGCACCAGCGCTACATTTGATCCAACATATTCGCGATGAATCACATCGCTTTGCTATTGCAGGGCACCGTAATAAGCGGCAAAAACAACGCACTCAATCACTATTAGAAGAGATAGGTGGTATCGGCTCGGTACGACGCCAAACATTATTAAAATTTTTAGGGGGCATGCAGGGAGTAAAAGCTGCTAATATAGATCAATTAAAGCAAGTACCCGGGATCAGCTCTGACATGGCTGAGAAGATATTTAACCATTTGCATGACAAGGGCTAGCCCTTCGTGCGAATATAGAAAAAAAGACATCCCCAAGTAGTTATGTGGAATATTCCAAACACACTCACAACATTTAGACTTTTTCTTATCCCCATTTTTTTGGTGGTATTTTATCTGCCTTATTCATGGGCTTTCTTTGCTGCAGCTTTTATTTTCTGGCTTGCATCGATCACTGATATTCTTGATGGCTATCTAGCGCGCAAGCTTGAGCAGTCTACGCCATTTGGTGCATTCTTAGATCCTGTTGCTGACAAAGTGATGGTGTGTACAGCATTGGTTGCTTTAGCTAGTTATTATCAATCAATGTATATGACTATTCCTGCTTTAATCATAATAAGCAGAGAAATTGTTATCTCAGCACTTCGAGAATGGATGGCAGAGCAAGGCAAGCGTGGTAATGTAGCTGTATCAAATATGGGTAAGTTTAAAACTGCTGCGCAAATGTTAGCTATTATTGGACTCATTTGGCAATACGATAGTTGGATGATGTACTTAAGTTATGGCTTACTTTACATTGCGACCTTCTTAACGGTTACTTCTATGCTGCAATATTTGATAGCAGCGTGGTCTGAATTGACTAAAAATTGACTCTAAACGTATAATAACGCACCGTTTTAGATAAAAAATAATCAAACAGTTCAAAACTAGCATTTTTTGTATTGACGCGTTTAATAATCTCTGTAGAATGCGTCCGTGTTGAGAGGGCATAGCCCCCTAGATAAACAAAGTGACACTGGTTAAGTTGCTAGAATGTTTTACCGCGACAAGGTTGCGATGAAACATATTAATACTTACATGCGTTATGCGGCACTAGCTCAGTTGGTAGAGCGCGACCTTGCCAAGGTCGAGGTCACGAGTTCGAGCCTCGTGTGCCGCTCCAGTTTATCAAAGGTTACCCAGTATTGAGGCGGAATGGCAGAGTGGCCATGCACCGGATTGCAAATCCGTTTACCCCGGTTCGACTCCGGGTTCCGCCTCCAATCAACACTCCACACGCTTTAATTAGCAAACTCGATGCCCGAGTGGTGGAATTGGTAGACACAAGGGATTTAAAATCCCTCGACTAACAAGTCGTGCCGGTTCAAGTCCGGCCTCGGGCACCACTTTGTGGTTTAGTTGCATATACCAAATGTAACTTTTAAAAATGTAGTAATTAGAATTAATATGATGCGGCACTAGCTCAGTTGGTAGAGCGCGACCTTGCCAAGGTCGAGGTCACGAGTTCGAGCCTCGTGTGCCGCTCCATATTAGTTTTATCCACTTGCTTTAAATAGCAAACTCGATGCCCGAGTGGTGGAATTGGTAGACACAAGGGATTTAAAATCCCTCGACTAACAAGTCGTGCCGGTTCAAGTCCGGCCTCGGGCACCACTTTAAATTACTCAACCAAGGTAATTTAAGGGCGATAAAAAATATTTCTTAGAAAGAATTATATCTAATTATGCGGCACTAGCTCAGTTGCCAGAACGTTTACCGCGACATAGTCGCGCACCAACGTACAAATTACTGACAAAGTTTTATGCGGCACTAGCTCAGTTGGTAGAGCGCGACCTTGCCAAGGTCGAGGTCACGAGTTCGAGCCTCGTGTGCCGCTCCAAATTATTTGTTACATTTAGGCGGAATGGCAGAGTGGCCATGCACCGGATTGCAAATCCGTTTACCCCGGTTCGACTCCGGGTTCCGCCTCCAAATAATTACTCCACACGCTTTAATTAGCAAACTCGATGCCCGAGTGGTGGAATTGGTAGACACAAGGGATTTAAAATCCCTCGACTAACAAGTCGTGCCGGTTCAAGTCCGGCCTCGGGCACCACTTTATCTTCACTATTACTTCATTTATACCTACAGCGTAAAAAAACACACCCAAAATTGCTTATCTATCTATTAAATTAAACTTTCACCTTATAGCTTTTGTATGCGTTTAACTTTTATCCATAGCGCGTACGGACAATCTTAATACCAAAATATACGCAAATCACTTTGTTGATTGATGCCAGAGAAATTAGCTTAACTAACACTAATACCAATCTGCATAAAGATTAAGTAAATTTGATCCAATCTCTAGAGCATATAATTTTAACCGTATCAGGGACGGAGATGAATTTATTCCACGCTTGCGAAACCTGTTCGACTATTTCTTCATAACCACTAAATACACGATTAGATAGACAGTGTTGTCGTATCCAACTCAATTGTTAAGGTAGTTTGAAATCCATTTTTGACACTGCCGCGTGCTGTATTTGGCCGCTTAGCAATATTCGTTCTGTTTCCACCCTCAAAGAATAATGAAACAGCAAGCAGGCGTATGCGTTTTCTTGCATTAGGCTCTTTACGTGATAAAACTAAAAGTTGTTTGGATTCTTTTAAGTTCAATTCAGTAAAAGTAGATAAGTATCTGTGCGCTAATTAGATCACATAATTTGGCAGATTGGTATAAAAAGCAGCAGGCTTTACTTTTGTGGTGACGCTTGATAAATGGCCAATGCTGAGAACAGTAAAGCGTCACTATGCCAATTGCAGCCGCATGCATACCCAATAGATTCAGAGCAACACTCCTGTGTGGCGCTTCGCTGAAGCATTGTTGAAGCTGTAGCCAGATTTATAAAGCACTCAATAAGGGCCGCGCTTTAGCGATGAATATATTAGACGCTTGTGATAGCAAATCTGAATAACTACTAAGGCATTATTATTTTGATCAAAAAAGGGAGCACATAGGCTCCCTCTTTGATTGTAAATAAGCTTATTTACTTTTTATGCCAAATCCCTTTCGGGATGGTTTGATCAAGCTGAGTATTTTTGGTTGGATCAAATGTTGGTAATTTGCCAGCTTTGCGCTGTGTGGTGTAGTCGTTCGCAAGCCAGATCACCACGCCTGATAACATAAACAGTGCAATAACGTTCACGATTGCCATGAGGCCCATCGAAATATCAGCTAAGGTCCAGATCAACCCCAGTTCACTCACAGAGCCAAACATCACCATACCTAATACTATAAGTCTAAAGATCAACATACCATGCTCATGATTATGCTCTAAGAATAATAGATTAGTTTCTGCGTATGAATAGTTAGCAACAATTGAGGTAAAAGCAAAGAATAATATAGCAATCGCAACAAAGATTGTGCCCCAGCTTCCAACATGTTCTTCAAGAGCAGCCTGAGTTAATGCAATACCAGTTACACCTGAGTCAGCTACTAATTGATCAGAGAGCAAAATCAGCGCGGCTGTTGCACTACATATAACAACCGTATCAATAAATACACCAAGCATTTGCACATAACCTTGTGAGGCAGGGTGGGGCGGATTTGGCGTCGCAGTCGCTGCCGCATTTGCTGCGCTACCCATACCTGCTTCATTTGAGAATAAGCCGCGCTTTATTCCTTGGATCATTGCTTGCATAACGCCATAACCAATCGCACCGGCACCCGCTTGCTCAATTCCAAAGGCACTATTAATAATACGCATAAATACAGTCGGTAATTGCTCTGCATTAATAGCGCACACATATAAAGCTACAAGTAAGTAAGCTAATGCCATAAATGGTACAACCAACTCTGCAAAGCGAGAAATAGTTTTCAGGCCACCAAATATAATAATGCCAGAGCCAACGACTAGTACTAAACCAACAACATAGTTTGGAATATCAAAAGCGACTTTAAATGCAGCGGCTATAGAGTTAGATTGCACTGCATTGAATACTAGGCCAAATGCCAATATCAAACAGAGTGAGAAAACCACCCCCATCCAACGTTTACCCAAACCATATTCCATATAATAAGCAGGGCCTCCTCTGAAATTACCATGTTCATCACGAATCTTATAAGCTTGAGCCAAAGTACTTTCTGCAAAACTCGTTGCCATACCTATTAAGGCAATTAGCCACATCCAGAAAATAGCCCCAGCACCACCTAAATACAGTGCAACAGCAACACCAGCCATATTTCCGGTACCAACACGTGCGGCTAAGGAAGTACAAAAAGCTTGAAAAGATGAAATACCGTTTTTATCACACTGACGAGAATTGAACATGACTTTAATCATGTGGGGGAATTGAACAAATTGAATAAACTTGAGTTTAATAGTAAAAAAGAGTCCTGCCGCTATTAATAGGTAGACGAGAATATGACCCCAAAGCAGCCCACTAATACTATTTATTATATCTATCATGTTATATGCCTAATGAACGAGTTTAAAAAACAGCGGGCAACTTACCATAAGCAAAGCAGATAGTTTAGTGAAACGATGAAAAAAACGAGGTTATCCACAGGATTCTGTGGGTAAGGTGTAAGTTTCTTTTGGGTATCTTGAGGGTATGAAATAAATGCGAATTTAATGATAAAAACGCTTGCGTAAAATTCGCCGCGCCCTATAATGCGACCCCACTGAGACGGGAAACGCCAACGCATAGCGAGGCACGAACAACTCAGAGAGTTAAATAAAACTTCGGTTTTAAATATTCGCAAGAAAGTTTAAAACTAAGTGTTGACTC
>NZ_JACJEV010000037.1:0-39474 GCF_014164235.1 Pseudoalteromonas sp. SG44-17
CCGCTTACCGCTTACCGCTTACCGCTTACCGCTTACCGCTTTTTTTAACTTTTTCTGCGCGCGCTTTTGTTCTGCTTTCTTAACGTGTTTGCTGATCCACTTGGTCATTTTTACCATTAATGCTGGCGGGAAGTCATGGCCCATACCGTTTACTATCTTTAATTTAGCCTTCCTGATTTGGGCTGCGGTTTGCTTTCCAGCGGCTATTGGCATGACAGGGTCTAAACTGCCATGTATGACGAGGGTTGGGGCTTTTATTTTCGGCATTAAATGTTGCCGGCAATCACTGGCAGTAATAGCGGCAAGTTGTCGGTTAAAGCCTTGCGGGTTGTGTGCTCTATCCACTCCTAGGGTAGCTTGTTTACGCAAAGCTAGTTCATCTTGTGGATAGGCTGGGCTGCCAATCAATTGATTTAGCCTTATATTATAATGTATAGCACCATCACGACTGGCTTGGGCGCGACGATGTTTTGCAAGCTGTAAAAATAGCTTTAAATTAGACGCCGATAGCTTAGGTTTACTCGAACTTGACATAATTGAGGTTAAGCTCAAGACTTTTTTTTTATGTTTAGCTGCGATAATTTGTGCAATCATGCCGCCCATAGATGCACCGACTAAATGCGCTTTTTTGATTTTTAATTCGGCCATTAATTCTAATACATCATTTGCCATATCATCTAAGGTGTATGGGATGCGGGATTTAATAGGCAACCGTTTATTTAGCCATATTTTGAATAGGTTAGGGCTACCAAATTGTTCAAGTTGGCTTGAAAGACCAGTATCGCGGTTATCAAAACGGATGACTCTAAACCCTTTAGCTACTAAGCCAAAATAGAGTTCATCAGGCCATACTGTTAGCTGCGCTCCAAGGCCCATAATCATAATGATGACAGGCGCTGATTTTTTTCCTTTATCTTGATAGCTAATTGTAATGCCACTTTTAATTTTAATCGTGCGCATATTGCGTTATGTCGATAGCTTATTTAGCGACTTATGCAAAACAGTATAGTTAAAACTCAGTAATCCTTCATGAGTAGAAATATGAATTTTTTATATCAGAATGAGAGCCGTTTTTTAATACGTTTAACCTTCAGCATGTTTTCGCAGTTCTGCTAGCATGCTTTCATTGCCAATCATTTCATCAAGTACAGAGCGGACATTATCATCACTAGTGTGCTGGTAAAGTGATAAAATATGCTGGGCAATTTGTTGGCTATTGCCATCTTCTGAGCTTTGCGATTGATAGAATTGCGATATCAATCCTTGCCCCGCTAAACGGCGAATATAATCGTTAGACTCGTGCTGCAGTAGTGAAGTAAAGCGCTCAGTCAGGCGTTGATCGAGTACGGGTGCTTGAGTTATGACTTCAATGGCTTGGATTTTGAATTTCTCATCATCACTATTAGCGGCCAGCTCTAAAATATTATCGACTACCGCAAAGTCATACTCAGGTATTTTTGATTTATTCAAAATATACATATTCATTTGTAGTTGAGTTAGGGCTGCGAGTCTATCGATGTCTGTGGCATTTGGGTCGAGTATTTGCTCTCGTAATTGTGTGGTTATTTTTTTCGCATAGTCAGAGTCTGACTTTATGCGTAGTTCATAGTCTTGTGGTAAGTCGGCATAAAAACCGTAAAGTGGGTTGCTTTCACGCATTTCATCTATTTCTTGCTGTTCTTTTTCCGTCAGTACAGCAAGCACCAACTCCTTAAAGTCATCGTTATTATATTCTTGATCTATAGAAGTATTTTTTATTTTTAGGCTGGTAACTTGTCGCTGTAAAGATATTATTTTGTTATGCAATTGGGTAACTGAAAGTTCGTTGCTGTCATTATTCAGTGGCATATTAGTAACAATGATCGATGACTGTTCAGTGCTACTTTTGTCGTTAGGTAAACTCACTGATTTGAAAAATGTACCGTAACACGAGACCACAAGTGCGGCTGAGGCAAGGGCTATTGCGACTGATCCTTTACTAATAGGCATGTGGTGGAGGCTCCATATTTGAAAAGGCGTAATTTACCGCTTTTGGGGCTATAAGTCTGTTAAAAGATGTAGAAAGTTAAGTGTGCTTCAGCGTATTATAATTTATTCGCTAAGTATGATTGATAACGAAGATTAATTTTATTTTTAATTAAGCAAGGAGACTCTTCTCTTTGCAAACATCATGTTGTTTGGTCGTTGTATACAGCACGGAAAAGAAAAATATGAATATACTTAAGTGGTTTTTTATTGCGTTGTTTTTGCTCCTATCGGGGTGCGCAACAAAGCAAGAAAAGGTTAAAAAAGACAGTGTCAAAAAAGCAACCCTCAGCATCGCAGAAAATCGCAAACCGCTTGGTAAAGTTGGTGTGATTACGCTGATTGGTGATAACTTACTTTGTACGCATACAGGGGTTACGGTATTCAGCAATGAACGGCAGTTGTATGCGCTCCCTACGGATTTAAATGAGCTGCTAACGCAGCGGATAATTGCGCGCTTTGCTGGTTTTGATACCACATTAGTGCCGTTAAATAAGCAATCTATGTCGATCATTAATACTGATGTAGGCGTCTCGCGATGGAGCAACATTGAGTTTAATAATCAACAAAATGTAGACACGGTTTTGATTTTCAGTGGCGCGTTTAAATATAGATCTAAAGACGGTTATTATAAAGATGAAAATGCGCTTCATACCTATGCTGAGTTTTTTGTATATGACGTGTCTTCAGGTGATTTACTAGCTGAGTCAACGCATTACCAGTACAACTTGTTTGACGCGTTTAGCTGTACACAAAGCACATTTGCGACAACAGGAACGATGTATGAGTTGATAAAAATGGCAGGGGCCACGTCTCAAGAGAAATTGATAAATGAGATTTTTCAGCCATCAAAGAGTAATTAGGCCCTGAACCTCAGGACCTAATTATTTATCAATTAATGTTTTTTTGCATACTGTTCGGCTTGTTGCCATACGCGCAGCACATTGCCACTGAGGATTTTTTTGATATCTTTGTCACTGTAACCACGATCCATTAATCCTTGCACTAGGTTCGGGTAGCTAGATACATCTTTTAAGCCTACTGGCAGTGAATCGCCAACACCATCGTAATCAGAGCCGATGCCAACATAATCGATACCAATTAGCTCAACAACGTGATCGATATGCTCAAGTACTTGCTCAAGACTCGCAAATGGATACGGGTTTTTAGCACGATACGCGGCATCAAAATCTTGACTTAATTTAGTGCCTTCTTTTTTGGCCGACTCTTTTTTACTCTTTAACTGCTTGCCCCAATCACCTGCTTTAGCGGTTACAAAGCTTGAACCAAAGTTTATTTGAATAACCCCGCCGTTCTTTTTTAGTGCTAGTAGCATATCGTCATCCATATTACGCTCAAAACCAGGCGTATATTTGCGCAGTGATGAGTGTGAGGCAATAACCGGTGTTTTAGATAGCTCCATTACTTGATAAAACGCATCATCTGAAATATGTGAAACATCAATCAGCATGCCGATATTGTTCATCTCAGTAACCAGTTTTTTACCAAATGGGCTTAGACCTTTCCATTTACGGCGAATATCATAAGATGAATCTGAAATATGGTTGCTTTGTGAATGAGCAAGGGTGATATAGCGTACACCACGATCAAAAAAGTGCTGTAGGTTTGCCATGTCACCTTCAATTGGTGAGCCGTTTTCCATCCCCATTGCTATCGACATTTTGCCTTGTTTAAACTGCTTTTTAATATCATTCGTTGAATCGGCAATAGCAAATTTGTCAGGGGCGCGCTGGGCAATTGCTTCCATACTATCAATGAGTTGATTTGCTAGCTGAAAGCTTTTACCTTTCCCTTCAAACTCCAAATGCGCAGGAATATAAATCGACATAAATGGCGCATTTAAGCCACCTTTAACTGCGCGTGGGTAGTCAAAATCACCGTCATCAGTGGCTTTAGTAACATCAGCCCATTTAGCATGAATACGGTACGGCACATCGATATGAGTATCGATTAAAATAGTGTCTTTGGTGAGTTTAATTGCTTTAGCTGATGCGCTAATGTCTGCACCTTGCACTTGGCTTGATAAAGCAAGTGCAACGGCAATAACTACTGAGCTTAGTTTTATCATTTTTAATGGCTCTTTTAGTAAAAAAGCCATTGTCTATTTTTACAACTAGGGTTACAAGTTTACTCGTTAAATTGTGTTTCACTTTGCAGTGCTTTAAATTCACCTTTAGAAATAATAGTAACTGATTCGTGCAGTTCTGAAAAAAACACCATGGCATCGCCATTTTGTAGTTGTTGTTTTACTTGCGCCACTTTACTTTCAATACTGAATTCTTGCTCACCGTAATCGGTGCCTTCACGTAGCACATAACTTTCAATTAAATTGTATAGAGTGTCTTTATCTAGTTGCTCATGGGGAATGATCATAGCTGCTCTTTTTTGACGATTTGGGTGAAGAAATCTGGCACTACATGCTCTAACCAATAAATCGGTTTAAATGGATTTTTTCCACTTATAAAGCCAACATGGCCGCCTTTTTCTGAGACTTGCAGCGTAACATGCTCACTAACATCTTGCCTACTGGGTACAGCTTTAATTGACAGCATTGGGTCGTCTTTCGCATGAACAATTAATGTGGGTGTTGTAATGTGTTTTAAATAAGGCTTAGCGCTGGCTTGTTGATAGTAATCTTCAGCACCAATAAAACCATGTAAAGGAGCTGTCAGTTTATCGTCAAACTGCCATAAATCATCAATTTCCATTAGCTGATCTGGTGTTAAATCAATCTGTTTTGTGATTTGCGGTAATTTACGCTGCATCGATTTTTTCATGCGATCGAGTAAATACTTTTGATAAATCTTAGCCAAACTTTTACGAATAACTTGGCATGATGGCGACAAATCATAAGGAGCTGAAACAACCGCCGCGCCATCAAGTAAACATTGTTCGCCTTGTTCACCTAAGTATTTGGCCAGTACGTTACCGCCGAGTGAAAAGCCAACTGCAACCATCAAGCGATCTGGAAACTGCTGCTTAAGTTGTTTTATAAAAAAATCGAGATCGCCGGTTTCGCCACTATGATATGCACGGGGTAGGCGGTTAACTTCAGTAGAACAGTTACGAAAATGCATTAAAACAACACTAAACCCCTGCTTTTTGAGGGCTTTCATCATGCCTTTTGCATAAAAGCTATTGATATTACCTTCCAGGCCATGCAATACAATTGCCAGCGGCGCGTTATCGTTTTTGGGTTGTGACCAAGCGAGCTCTAAAAAATCGCCGTCGGGAGTATCAAGCTGCTCTAATTGGTAGCGAGTATTATGAAAAGGCCGAAAAAACCGTGGCATAATGGTTTGCACATGGCGATTAGTCATCCACCAAGCTGGCTTGAAATCTGTAGACATAAGTTAAAACATGTTTAGCTAATAGAATCGCTAGTGTAACAAACTTTTAATAATAAAAAGCCCCTAATCAAATAACTTGATAGGGGCTTTGTGCGTCGTGCTTAATTCTGATTGGGTGTTTTGTCGTCATGTACTTTTTTGATAAAAAAGTACACAAAGAAAAGGCATAAACTGATCACTACTCCCAGAAAACCAAATGATAAAAATAGTACTGGGTCACTAAAAAAGTCTCTGAAGAATACGTCCATAAATGCCTCCTAATGTCTATGGATTAATGATAGAGACAGTTTGACTAGGTTGTTATGATCCAGATCAAGCTATTTTCCTAAGTTGATTAGCAGTGATACAGAAGTTGATTTGGATCAAATCAGTTAGCGAGTTTGCAAGGAGAAAGGTTAAAGTGGCAAAGCTCTAGGGAGTTTGCGGGCCATTATTAATGAAAAAACTGGAAAGCTACCAGTCTTTGCATTTTTATTTTAAACTGTATTGGTTATAAAAACTGTAATACAGGGGGAGATCTTGAGGGTTACACGGATAGTTAAATACACTTTAGTGATGGCATTTTTTTATGTAAGTTTAGGTTTCTTAACATCACAAGTTATCAATATGATTGCGAGACTAACCTTTGAAGACTTTTTCGTAATCCAGTTAATCCCCTCAGCTTTCTTATCCATATTCATGTATGGGGTTATGGCTTACAGAAGTTCAAGCCATAATTGGCAATATGCATGTGCAGTTTATGTGTTGGGGTTTTTATTTAGCACTGCGATCACTTCGTTTATTTTGCAAGAGTTGTTTATCCCGCCAACTTTAGCTTTTGAGCTACCTATTTTACTTTTAAGTACAGTTATAGGAACATTAATAGGTATCAGGTTGAGAACCAAAAATAACAACAAGCCTACAGCCGCGGAATTCAAGCGCTAAAGCACGACCTACACAAGCGCTAGTATATTTTACTGGCTTTTCTTTAAAGCGTAGCGCCTCGAAACCCTCATTGTGGATAAATCACTTTAAAATTTTGTACAAAAAAAGACAGTGAGACAGATAAAAATATATTCGCAGCTAAAGCTGGCTCCTACAGGTATGAATATCCGTGGGCAATGGTTTTAGACATGATTGCCCTAACTATATCCCAAACACAAGTTCGCACCGAGCTGCTTATAGCTTAAGCAGATACAACCTCATATTATTCGGCTCCGGATGCGTAGCTAATCTAAATTTATTTACCGCATCTATCAACATCTCTTGCTGTTGTTTTTCTAGCTTTAACTCGGCGCTGAGTAGCTCTTTACGAATTGCAGCGTAATCTGCAATCTCGGTGTGGTTGGTTTTTAAATAGCCGCGGGCGGCACGCAGCGGTTGTAATACCTGCTGATCAAATTCACTAATACATTGCTCAAGTTTGTTTAACTGAGTTTGGCTAATTGCTAGATTGAGAGAGTCTAAATAATACAGTAGCAGGCACAGGTTAACGTTTTTACCTTGCTGGTTTTGGTAATCTAACAGGCGTGCTTGCATGTCACCTTCACTGTAAAGGCGACATGCAAATTGCCAAAAATCTCTGCTATTGAGCAAGTTCATTGGCAAACGCTTGCTCTTTTTCTTCCATCTCTTCAAGGGCCATTAATAGCTCCTCTTCGATGTCATTTACTTTCGGTGTTAATGTCGCTTGTTTAGCTAGTAATTCTTTGAGTTTTGCTTTGTTGTCATCGTTATAAAGCTCGTTATCGCCAAGTGCTTGTTCGATTTCAGCTAATTCGGCAGAGTGTTTATCAAGTTGCTTTTCAAGCTTTTCGATGTGCTTTTTAAGTGGCTGAGTGGCTTTTCTAAACTCTGCTTCTAGGCGTTTTTGCTCTTTACGGTTAACGCTTGAGTTTGCTTTTGGTTCATTGTCATCTTGAGTGGTTTTTGCCGCTTCTTTATTAGCATTAAGTAGCCATTGATAGTATTCGTCTAAGTCGTAGCCAAACTGGGTTACTTCACCGTTATCCACTAAGTAATATTCATCGGCGGTATTTTTTAGCATGTGACGGTCATGGGAAACGGTAACCATCGCGCCTTCAAACCCTTGCAACGCCATTACTAAAGCATGACGCATTTCTAAATCAAGGTGGTTGGTTGGCTCATCGAGCAGTAATAAGTTTGGTTTTTGATAGACCAACATTGCGAGTACTAATCGGGCTTTTTCACCCCCTGAAAACGGTGCTACGGGCTCAAGGGCTTTATCACCAATAAAGGCAAAACCACCTAAAAAGTCACGCAGTGATTGCTCGGTGGCTTTAGGATTTAAACGCTGCAAATGGGTAATCGCGCTGGCTTTTAAATCTAGCGATTCCAATTGATGCTGAGCAAAGTAACCTATGTTTAAGCCCTGATGTTGGAATACTTCGCCTGCTTGCGGTTGTAAGTCGCCAGACAATAACTTTATTAAGGTTGATTTACCTGCGCCGTTACGGCCAAGTAGGGCAATGCGACTACCAGGGACTAAGTTAAGTTTAATACTATTTAATATTGTGACATCGCCATAGCCGGCTTGAGCTTTATCGAGTGTCATCAATGGGTTTGGTAGTGCGGTAGGCTCTGCAAATTCAAAGTCAAAGGGCGAATCAGCATGAGCTGGTGCGAGCTTTTCCATACGTTCAAGCGCTTTAACGCGGCTTTGTGCTTGTTTGGCTTTACTGGCTTTGGCTTTAAAGCGGGTAATAAATTGCTCAAGGTGGGCAATTTGATCTTGTTGTTTTTCAAACATCGCTTGTTGTTGTAATAAACGCTCTGCTTTTTGGCGTTCAAATTGCGAGTAGTTGCCTTTGTAAACATTGATCTTTTGCTTGTCGATATGCCAAATTTGGTCAACTACAGCATCGAGGAATTCACGGTCATGCGATATCAACACTAAAGTACCGGTGTAAGCGCGTAAAAAACGTTCCAGCCAGTACACCGCATCTAAATCCAAGTGGTTAGTTGGCTCATCCAGTAGCAGCAAGTCGGCATCACGAATCAGCGCTTGGGCAAGGTTTAAGCGCATTCGCCAACCACCGGAAAAATCACTAACGGGGTTTTCAATTTGGTTATTTGCAAACCCTAACCCGTGAAGTAACTCGCCGGCTTTGGCTTCTATGCTATAGCCTTTAATGTGCTCAAGTTGTATGTGCACTTTGGCTTGGGTATCGCCATCATCATTTTGTTCGGCTTCGCGCAGCGCAATACGCATGGCGTAATACTCAGGATGACCTTGTAATACATAATCAATTGCGCTGATATCTAGCGCTGGCGTTTCTTGTTTTACCGAGGCGATAGACCAGTCTTTAGGGATACTGCAATTACCTGCATCAAGCTGTAGTTCAGATTTCAATAAACTAAAGAGTGTTGATTTACCGCAGCCATTGGCGCCAACTAGGCCAACTTTGTGTTCTGGAAATAATGTAGCTGAGGCATCTTTAAGGAGTGCTTTACCGCCGCGAAGTAATTCAATTTCTGAGATCTGGATCATGTAGTCTGCGCTTTACTGTGCCTTTGTGAACTTGACGCTATCATAGCACGGAAGCTGGACTATATTTCAATCGTCAGCGTATCAACTGGGTAGTTATTGGGTTAAAATGTAGCAAGTTTCTTTTCAAACTGTGGGAAAACGTAGTGAAACAGAAAAAACGATTTATTGCTGGGGCAACCTGTCCAGAGTGTAAAACCATGGATATGATGATGCTTTACAAAGAGCACGATGTAGAGAAAGTCGAATGCATGCAGTGCGGCCATAAAATGGCACAGCCAGAGCAGGCTGTTCAGGCATCAACACGCCAATTTGAACAAGTCATTGGCGTGTTTAAACCGGGCGATTAAGCGCCCGCAACCATCAATAGTGTGGCGGCGGAGGCTCTGGCGTGTCTGACATCATCATAGATGATGATTGCGACTCTTTAATTTTTTCAGCCAGTAGCTCTGTTTGGCGCTTCATTTTTGCCAACAGCTGCTGGTGCACTTTTATTTCATCATTTAAAATTTCAATCGTTTCGTCTTGAAAAGCCACTTTGGCTTCAAGTTCTGTTAAGCGATGTTCAATTGTGTTCATTTTTTTCTCGTCTAGTAAAGCGCTCAGCGATCCCACTGGAGCTTTCGGTTAACAACGCAGTATCGTTGTCAGTAAAAGCGACATCAAGTACCACTGCTGATTTTGGTCTACTGCCTTCTCGCGGTGTTACATGCCAACTTTGAATTTGTTCACCACTGGATAATTGCCATAGGTCCACTAAGCGGTTAGGTGAGCCTGTTGCCAGCAAGGTGCCTGCTTCATTAAAGCGTACCGCAGTGAAAATTCTCTGGCGGGCAATATACTGCAGTTTACTAACAAGATCACCTGTTGTCAGCTGCCATACATGTGCTTGTGTCATACTGTCTGCGGTAAATGCATAGCGACCTTGCGGATCTAAGGTCACTTGGGTGACACGACTTGGATGGTTAAAGCGATGGATCACTTGTCCGGTACGAGTATCCCAAAAGTACGCCGCATAATCGTTGGAGCCACTGAGAGCAAAATTTCCGTTGGGCGATAAAGCAACTGCGTTAATTTTTTCTTGGTGGCCAAGGAACTCAATGCGTCTACCGGTCTCTAAGTCGAGGTAAACAACAACGCCATCGCTACGACCGTACAAAACACTGCGGCCTTGGTTACTAATGGCGATATCACGAATAGTGGCGGTTTTTATTTTGTAGTAGCCGGTATTTTTGCCAGTGGCAATATCCCATACTGCAAAAGTGGTTTTTTCAGCGGTAACAGCGTGGCTGTTGTCATAAGCGATAGCCACGGTATGTACTAGGCTATCGGCGTCTTGTTGCTGAAACCATTGGTATTTTAGTACTTGCTGTTGATTATCCCATAGGGCGACCCCATGGTGTATAGATGAGATCAGGCTGTATTTGCCATCATGAGATATTGCGGAGGCGAACGCGCCTCTGGCTGCATGCTCATAGCTTGCAGTGGCTTGGTCTTTTTGTTCTGAGCAGGCAATCAGCAAGGTGCAGCACAGAAGATACAAAAAAGTACGAAATATCGACATATTACAGCTATTTCCCCTTAACTCTTAGTGATTGAGAGGTTAGACTAGGGCTCGTGAAAGCCTAGGTTGTTTATCTAATTAACGTGAAAGTGAGCGTATAGCCTACAATCAGAAATT
Organism: Pseudoalteromonas sp. SG44-17; assembly: GCF_014164235.1. NCBI lineage: Bacteria > Pseudomonadati > Pseudomonadota > Gammaproteobacteria > Alteromonadales > Pseudoalteromonadaceae > Pseudoalteromonas > Pseudoalteromonas sp. SG44-17. The sequence goes on from NZ_JACJEV010000037.1 coordinate 10,565, forward strand.
AGATAAGTAGCCTACCATGGGCCGTTAACCTTTAACTAGTAATAATACAATAAATGACATCTGCAAAGTGTGTCGGAGATTTAAAATGAAAAAGACGATTAAATTGTCATTGATTGCAGCGTCAGTTTTAGCGCTAACAGCTTGTAATCAAGAAGCAAAACAAGAACAAGCACCTGTTAAACTTGAAACTGAAGTACAACAACAAGCATACGGTATTGGTGCATCTGTTGGTAACTTTTTAAATAAAGATTTAGCTGATAAAAAAGAGTTAGGCATTGAGCTTGACCAAGCATTATTAATTCGTGGTTTTGAAGATGCCCTTGCTGGCGACGCAAAAATTGACGAAGAGAAAATTCGTGAAGTATTAACTGCACTTGATACGTCAGTACGTACTAAGCAAGAGCAACATGCCAAAGTAGAAGCTGAAAAAAGCCAAGCTGAAGGTGAAAAATACCTAGCTGATAACGCTAAGAAAGAAGGCGTAACAGTAACTGAATCAGGCCTACAGTACGAAGTGATCACTCAAGGTGATGGTGAAATGCCAGTAGCAACTGACGTAGTTAAAGTACACTACAAAGGCACACTACTTGACGGTACTGAATTTGATAGTTCGTATGCTCGTAACGAACCAACGACTTTCCCACTTAACCGCGTAATCGCTGGTTGGACTGAAGGTTTACAACTTATGCCTGTAGGTTCTAAGTATAAGTTTACTATTCCAGCAGAACTAGCATACGGCGATCGTGACTTAGGTAAGATCCCAGCTAACTCAACACTTGTTTTTGAAGTTGAATTACTTGAAATTCAAAATGAAGAGCAAGCAGCAGCTGCAGAGTAATTATTTATTCTGTGCGAGAAGGGGGCTAATTAGCCCCTTTTTTTGTTGCTAAAATCTTAGCTAAAGGCGGTTTCTTTCATAGTCAACGTACCTGTATCAGCATTGAGTTCGATTTGCGTACCGACCGGTAATATGAACTGTCGTTTTATATGGCCAATCATCGCCCCTCGGTAGGCAGGGATAGCCAGCGGTTTTATATAATCTGCAAAAATTTCATCTAGCGTCAATGAGCCATAGCCATTTCCCGGGCTGCAATCGTTACAGTCACCAAATACAAACCCCGCTATTTTGTCCAGTGCACCCATTAGTTTTAAAGTGCTGAGCATGCGGTCAATCCGATAAGGTGCTTCATCAATGTCTTCTAAAAATAAAATAGCCCCGTCAAATTGTGGTAAATAAGTTGAGCCAGCCAGCGCTGTTAGTACAGTTAAATTACCGCCGATAAGTTGTCCAGTCGCTTTACCTGGTGTGATGGTTTGGGTGAGGTATTGGCTATTAACCAATTCATCCTCGGCTTTTGGCAAGTTGCTAAAGTGCATGCGGGTTTGTTGCTCAAACATTTGTTTAAATTGTTTAACATGAAATGGATTCCAATCACTAGAGGCGTTAGGTCCATGAAAACTAACAATACCGGCTTTAGCTAGTAACGCGTTATGAAGTGCGGTGATATCTGAGTAGCCCATCAGCGGTTTGGCGTTAGCACGGATCATTGCATAATCCAGTAGGGGTAAAATACGTGCCGCCCCAGAGCCACCTCGTAAGCAAAAAATAGCATCAACACTGCTGTCGTTAAACAGCGCATTAAGATCGTCTGCACGTTGTGTATCAGTGCCCGCAAGGTGGCCACGTCTAGCCATAATATTAGGTGCTAACTTAGCATTATAACCAAGCGCTTCAATTACTTGCTTAGCTAAAATAATGTCTTTTTGATTTGCTGTTGCTGCTGATGGGCTAGCTACACCAATTGTGCCTCTGCTTGGTAAGGCGTTCGGCTTTTTTAAACTTAGTGCAGTTTGACTTGATAGGTTAGCTGCTTGAGCGCTATTGCCTGCGAGTAACCCTGCACTGAGGAGTGATACAGATTTCAAAAATGTACGTTTATTCATGGCGAGCCTTTGTAGTTTTAATGCACAATAAGGCTATAATTACATCATTGAAATATAAATTTCAATTTTATGGGGTGTTATGGGAATATTAAATTTATAGATGGGTAAGAAAAGACTTAAAGTAAACAGCAAACAAGGAGCTTAGCTCCTTGTAACGTAATAATTGTGTGTATTATCTAGGTGTGATTAGAATATAAATTATCAATCAACTCATCTTCTAACTCAAAACGCAGCTCAAGTGTTTCACCAAGTTTTGATAAGTCGTCATCAAAATCATTGAGTAAATCTTCTTTATCCACCTCTGCATATTTGTCATTAAAATCAAGTGCAATGTCAGTAGTTTGCGAAATTCGTGGATAAAGTTCATTGGCAAGCTGCTGGCTGTTAGGGCCTTTTTGCTCACATGCCTTGGCAATGTCGTCATACACTTCAAAGTGACCAGCAGATAAATAATCCATCAATAGTTGGCAAAAATTTTGGATCTGTAATTGGTCAGGTAAGGCATGGTCTTTTTTATCATACGGTGAAAAGCCAGCAATACGACAATATAAAACTAATAGCTCTTGGCGTTCTGAGAGCCATTTGTCGATCACGGTGTGGCTACCACCCCATTTTTGTTGAGCTTTTTCCAAACGCGTCAGCATTATCATTCTCCTTAGCTGGGTTGGTTTCTTCTATAACAATGAAATATGCCGCAAAGATCAACACATTTTTTTTATAATTTTGTAATAAAACAAGAACTATATGATATATAAACAGTTTTTTTAATAAAATACAAATCGTTTATATTGTTTCAGGCAAGAAAAAACCACCATAAAGGTGGTTAATTTCTTTTTCCATGACTTGTTTAAACAAGCTTTCTTATTGTTATTAGAAGATTTTTATTTTTATTGTTATGTAATTTTTATTGTTTTTATTGTTAACGCGGGACAAGTTATACCAAGGTTTTTACTATGTTGCAAACATATTAATAAAAAATTTCAAATGTTATTGTTTGTTGTATTAATTTTGTACCAAGCAAGCATCTTAAAATAGATTATTAATCTGTATCAATACTAAGGTTAATTAGTGCCATAGCGATAGAGAGGTGTGCGATATGGTGATACAATCTGCGCAATATCTATCAGCTTTAGGATCCTTTACGCTATGAGCGAATTAAAAAACGACCGTTATTTACGTGCACTACAAAAACAGCCAGTTGATGTGACTCCGGTATGGATGATGCGCCAAGCAGGGCGTTACTTACCAGAATACCGCGCAACTCGTGCACAAGCGGGCGATTTTATGAGCCTGTGTAAAAATGCTGAGCTCGCTTGTGAAGTAACATTACAGCCGCTGCGTCGTTACCCATTAGATGCCGCTATTTTATTTAGTGATATTTTAACGATTCCAGATGCGATGGGCTTAGGTTTGTATTTTGAAACCGGTGAAGGTCCTAAATTTGAGCGTCCAATTTCATCACTTGCTGATGTACAAAAAATTCCAAAGCTCGATCCAACAGATGAGCTTGGTTATGTTATGAATGCCGTAAGCACGATCCGTCGTGAACTAAAAGGCGAAGTACCGCTAATTGGTTTCTCGGGTTCACCTTGGACACTTGCTACTTATATGGTTGAAGGCGGGAGCAGCAAGACCTTTGGTAAAATCAAAAAAATGGCGTTTGCTGAGCCAAAAACACTGCATTTGTTACTTGATAAGCTTGCTGATTCAGTGATCGATTACTTAAATGCACAAATTAAAGCCGGTGCGCAGTCTCTAATGGTGTTTGACTCATGGGGCGGTGTATTGAGCCCGCGTGATTATAAAGAGTTCTCATTGCAGTACATGCACAAAATCGTTGATGGTTTAATTCGTGAATACGATGGCCGCAAAGTGCCCGTTACGTTATTTACTAAAAATGGTGGTCAATGGATTGAAGCGATAGCAGCAACGGGTTGTGATGCAATTGGTCTCGATTGGACAATTAATATTAGCGATGCTAAGCGCCGTGTCGGCGACAAAGTAGCTCTGCAAGGTAATATGGATCCATCAATGTTACATGGCACACCAGATCGTATTCGCCAAGAAGTAGCGACTATCCTTGAAGATTTTGGCACAGGTGAAGGTCATGTATTTAACTTAGGCCATGGTATTACGCCTGATGTTGATCCTGAAAACGCGGGTGTATTTATTAATGCCGTACATGAGTTTAGTGCGCAATATCATAAGTAACTGCAGCTGTAACAAACACTGTCATTTATAATCAAAAAAGCCCGCTTATCAGTAAGCGGGCTTTTTATTAGCTGTCTCAACGTGTTTATTTAAACAGTCGATTCAAACCATTTAACGCCGCAACACGATAGGCTTCAGCCATAGTTGGGTAGTTAAAGGTGGTATTTACAAAGTAATCAATATTATTGCCGCCATTTTTTTGTTCCATAATGGCTTGGCCAATGTGCACGATTTCAGAGGCACGCTCGCCAAAACAATGCACACCCAGTACTTCTTTGGTTTCAGTGTGGAATAATATTTTTAAACTACCCACTTCGGTACCAGCAATCTGTGCTCGCGCTAAATGTTTAAATTGAGCTCTGCCGACTTCATAAGGGATTTTCGCGGCGGTTAACTGCTGCTCTGTTTTACCTACTGAGCTCATTTCAGGGATGGTATAAATACCTGCCGGAATATCAATAATTAGTTTTTCATCGCAATTACCACAGGCAATTGCATCGGCAGCAATTCGACCCTGATCAAACGCTGCACTAGCAAGACTTGGGTAGCCAATGACATCACCAACGGCATAAATGTTATCGACCTCAGTTTGGTAAGTTTCATTAACTTTTAACTGCCCGCGGCCATCAGCTTTTAAACCAACCGCTTCAAGATTAAGTCCGTCAGTGTTGCCGGTGCGACCATTGGCAAATAAAATACAGTCAGCTTTAACGCGTTTTCCTGATTTTAAATGCATAACAACGCAATCATCACGGGTTTCAATGCGGTCAAACTCTTCGTTATGGCGGATCACAATGCCGCTATTCCAAAAGTGATAGCTTAAAGCATCTGAGATTTCAGCATCCATAAAGGCGAGTAAGCGGTCGCGAGTATTAACTAAATCGACTTTTGCACCTAAACCTTTAAAAATAGACGCATACTCACAACCAATAACACCAGCGCCGTAAATAAGTACACGATGAGGGTCATGCTCTAGGCCTAAAATAGTATCGCTGTCGTAAATACGAGAATGGGTAAAGTCGACTTCAGGTGGGCGATAAGGGCGAGAACCTGTAGCAATAACAATGGTTTTAGCAGTTAGTCGTTCGGTTGACCCATCAAGACGTTTAATTTCAATTGTGTGCTTATCAACAAAGCTAGCATCACCTTGAAACATATGAATACGATTACGGTCGTAAAAGCTACTGCGTAAATTTGATTGCTTAGAAATAACCGAGCTGGCGTGGCGCAAAATATCAGGAAACGTTAACCTACTAGGGCGCTCACCCACATTAAACAATGGGTTTGCTTTGTATTCTATGTAGCGGCTAACAGAGTGACGTAGTGCTTTTGAAGGGATAGTACCCCAATGTACGCAACCACCACCAACGGCAGCTTGGCGTTCGATAACGGCCACTTTTTTGTTGCTTTTAGACAGGTTCATGGCGGTACCTTCACCGCCAGGACCTGTGCCTATAATAATTGCATCATATTGAAATGATGGTTGTTCTTGCTTTACTTGTTGTTTGGCCACAGCCACTCCTACATTAACTAAAAGAGGCTTTTAATAACCTCGCATTGAGTGCAAGCCACGCCTGCTTTTGATTTTCCCAGGCTGCTTCCAACTCATGATATTGTGTCATTAAAGCTGATTTTTCGCATTGTTGCAGCATGTTATTCTTTTTAACTTCTAAAACTTGCTTTTTTAGTGCGCAAAAGTGTTGTAGCTTTTTCAGCAATAAATCGTACTCTTGCTGCAATAATGTAAGCTTATCTTGCGCTAAAGGCAATTTCGCTAAACGGTTTTGCGTTCTATTCATTAACGTTTCGGCTTTGGCTTTTTCGATGCGCTCAACCGGCGTACGTTTTAATTTTTTAGCAAGTCCAACAGCCGCAAAAGCGCGGATCATCCATTTTGTGGGATCATAATGAAACCATTTTATGCCATTGCGATAATCACTGGCAAAAATATGATGAAAGTTATGGTAACCCTCGCCATAAGTAAACAAGGCTAGTACCCCGTTATCACGAGCAGTGTTTTTTTCGGTGTAAGGTCGAGAGCCCCAGATATGTGCCACCGAATTAATAAAAAAGGTGAAATGCTGGCTCAATACCAAACGCAACAATCCAGCTAACAACAGCATGCCAATTACATCACCAATTATTAAACCCAGCAGGGCAGGGATACCAATATTAGTTGCTAATACTAATTTCATATAATGACGGTGTTGCCACATCACTATTTTATTGCGTTGTAAATCACGACAATTACTATAATCACCATAACTGTCGCCTTGGTAATCGCGTAACATCCAACCTATGTGGCTATACCAAAAGCCATTAGTTGCTGCATAAGGGTCTTTTATAGGGTCATCAACTTGGCCATGATGAACGCGGTGATCGCTGCTCCAGTGCAGCGCACTATTTTGTAGTGCAAAAGCACCACCTAGAGCAAAAAAGGCTTCTACAACAGGATGAGCGTCGTAAGTTTTATGGGCCCATAAGCGATGGTAGCCTGCGGTAATTGACATACCAGCATAAAACATACAAGCAACAAATGCGATCCAATGACTACTGGTAAAGCCATGGGTAAACCCATACCAAGGCACTAATGTGGCAGCAGCCAAAAAAGTAATACTAAAAAATAGGACATTGGTCCAAATAATCGGTGGTTTTTTCATCTTTTCAAATCTGAGCGTACACTTGTAAGCTAAAATAATATTTCATTCTCTTGCCGTCAAGTATTAGACTGGAGAATTAAGATAAAAATCACCATAAATTGATTTAAATTAAATCAGGAGTAGTTCATGTCGGGTGTTCGCGCGCAACAGAAACAAAAAACACGACAAGCTTTAATTGAAGCGGCATTTAACCAATTAAGCGCCGATCATAGCTTTTCTAATTTAAGTTTACGTGAAGTTGCCCGTGAAGCAGGTATAGCACCAACCTCATTTTACCGCCACTTTAAAGACATGAATGAACTGGGTTTAACCATGGTCGATGAAGCCGGTTTAACGCTGCGCCAGCTAATGCGCCAAGCGCGCCGCCGTATAGCCAGTGGCGGTAGCATTATCACCACCTCGATTGTTACTTTTATGGAGTTTATTGATAACTCCAGTAATCAATTCAGATTATTACTGCGTGAACGCTCCGGCACCTCTAAAGCATTTCGTGCCGCTGTAGCCCGTGAAATTAAACACTTTATTTTAGAGCTTGCTCATTATCTTGAAAGCGAAACCCCGTGCGATGCAACTCATGCGTATATTCAAGCAGAGGCTATGGTCACGCTAGTATTTAATGCCGGTGCTGAAGCATTAGACATAGAAGGGCAACAACGAGAAGAGTTAGTCGATCGTTTAATTTGGCAATTACGTTATATAACGCGTGGCGCTAGTAATTATGTGCGAGAGAATAAAAACACGAGTGAATAATCAGCATAAATGCTTGTAGATTTTTTGTTCCTATTTCTTTATTATTGCAAGCTAAAGTTTATACTCAGAAAATTAAATCTCTGCATTAGAGAAAGCGAGGATGCACATGCTCACCAAGGACGCGGTGAACTTTAAACATGCCCATATTTTTGATGAAATAAAAGATGAAGCAACCGAACCTGTTGTAACGTTTGCGTACGTCAGGCGAGCTGAATTCTTTTTATTACCGAAAAAACTACAACGGCTTATTCAAGATAATCAGTATGGTGTAATTGATAAACGCCAAGCCGCACGGCTACGTGATGATCCCCGCAGCCAATTTTGGGCAAATGAAAAAACATGGCGAAAAGTCAGCTACAACACCTATAAAAATACCGCGCAAGGCTTAGCTGTTTATCCAAAAGATCCTGTGAGTACCACTAAGTTTTCGTCATCCGGTGGAGCTAATGCCGCACCTGATTATTCGGCTTCGGAGCATTTTTTAAGTGACTCCAACCAAGCAAACTTCTTAGCAAATCCAGCGCTACTCAATAGCCAGTATGGCGAAGGCCAAGCAAAGTATATTGCGCAATCAATGCAGCAAAATAGCCGTGCTTTAAAGCCAACAGTTGTTGAAGTTCACTTACCCGCAGTATGTATATATAAGCCTATTTTGCAAAGTACTGTATTACTAAAAGCGTCGCATCAAGTTAGGCAAAATTTTTCAAACCATCTTTTACAAGCAAGCGAAACCGTAGAGCAGCTCGCCGAGCAATATACCGGCTATAAAAATGCCAATTTGATTTACGACTACAACCTAGGCTTTAGTAATCGCAAACCAGCCAAACCCGGCACTAGCTTACGCGTGCCCGATGGCTGGAAGCTCAATATCGAAGGCTCAAGCAGCAACAGTCGCAGCGTGGTTATTAAATGGCAAGGGCCAACCAGCGGGCAAGTAACCTTGCAACTCGATAAAAAACGCCCTGACGAAGTATCGTTTTGGCAGCATTTTTTTGCTGTAAAGCCTGGACTTTATAACGTTATTGTCACTGCCAGCGGCGCAGTAGATACCACTACCTTTACCGTTGAACAGCCAACACTAAGCTACGAAGTTGAACTACTTGATGAAGCCGGTGAGCCTCAAGCCAACATGGGCTATAAAATTCGCTTACGTAACGGCCATGTTATCACCGGACAGCTCGATCAAAACGGCTACGCCAACGTATCAGGCCCTGATTTTGAAAACGCCAAAGTCAGCTTTTTTGAACTCGCCGATCACGATTGGTCAGTAGGCAACATCACCTAAACGTAGACGTGCTCTGGCGATATTTATATTTAGGGATAAGGATATTTCAATGACACAACAACACACCGTCGCACAAGGCGAAACACTGCTACGCATAGCACGCCAATATGGTTATAAAACCTCAACCGCCTTGTATAACCACCCCATTAATGCTGAATTTAGAGCGCTGCGCCCTGATCCAAACTTAATTTACCCGGGCGATAAAATTACCATACCACCTAAAAAAGAAAAGTTTATGCCGCTGCGCGCCAACAGCCTAAATACGTTTGTTGTACAAAACGAAAAAGAATATTTTCGCCTGCAAGTATCGTATGACGATGGCGATGATATTACCGGTAAACGTGTTGTGCTTAATATCGGCAGCCAAACAATCGATACCGTATTGCAAAGTGATGGGCTTATCGAAGTAGAGCTTAATAATAACGACGCCCTTACTGGCACCGTCGATTTATACCTAAATGAAGGCGATACCACACCAACTAAAAGCTTTGCGGTACAAATAGGCAATCTAGATCCAATCGACACGCTTTCTGGCGTGCAGGGACGTTGTAATATGTTGGGGTTTAATTGCGGCAAGGTTGATGGCGTCATGGGTCAAAAAACTCGCATTGGTGTAAAGGAATTTCAGTACGAGCACGATCTCGACATAGACGGCATACCAGGCCCTAAAACCAAAGCAAAATTACAACAAGTATTTGGGAGTTAGTATGAGTACCCCGTACAGTATGGCAATGGTAGTTAACAATATAAATCTGTTAACGATTGTTAAGCCCGCTTTTGTATTTTTTTATCAAGTTGACACAAATGCAAAAAATTACGCTAAAGAGCAGCTTGTGTTGGTAAATAATCAACATAACTGGCAGCAAATAAAGCCAATTTCACGTGTAATGCCTAAGGGAGATTGGGTCCGTATAGAATTTACCGACATACCCCAAAGTGGCAACTTTGATTTAATGCAAGACCCAAATGATGGCCAGCCAGCTTATTATATTTTCGACAATGTCCCATTCAGTGAGCTTTATAAGCAAACGCCAGAAACCGTTTTAATGGCAGAAATAGTAGAAGAGTAAGTGCAAGCACTTTGACTCAATAACACAAGTTTTAATGAGTGCACTTATTTATATTACCTCGTAAATAAGTGTATGTAGTAAAAGGATAGTTTTAATGACATTTTTAAAAAATAACAGCGTGCTTTGCGCCCTCAGCCTTTGTTTTAGCTTATTGCTAAGCGGTTGCTCAGAGCCCTCATCGCAAAGTACAACAAACACAACAGCCGTTGACGTTTCTAAATACCCATGGGCTAAAGAGCATCAAAACCACCCTGAGTGGCCGATGGAAATACGCGAAGAGGTGTATGGCGATGCAGATACCTTCTCAACCCCGCGGTTAATGTTTTGGAATAAATACAAATACAGTGAGGTACGCACGCTGTGGTCATCTCGTTTAGATGGCTCTGACAGGCGCCGTATTATTCCTGAAGAAATTTTTACCCAGTTGGAACCTGCGGGATTGCATCCACCATCTCGCTCACCAGATAACCGTTATATCGCTATTTCGGGTTATATCAATGACCGAGCGACGCGCCAGTTGTACGACACCAAAGAGAAAAAGCTAATCACCATGTCAGGTGGTGGTGGCTACCCGTGGTTTAATTGGACGTCAGACAGTAAAAATGTAATTTTTTACTCAGATGGCAAAAATTTTAATTACCATGTTCCAACAGGCGAGCTAACCCCACGACCACAAATTCACCACAGTGGCGCTGCTTTTTTACTCCCAGGCGATAAAGAGTTTTTAGCGATAAAGCACGATGGCTTTTGGATACATAAGTTTGATGGTGAGGTAATACGTAAAGTTGATTTTGGTTTCCCAAGAGAATGGGAAATGAAAAACCACCGTATTTCACCGGATGGAAAATATTTAGCGTTTATGACTCAAGGCAGACCAAAAGCGCATTTTCATTGGGTGAATATTGCCAACCCTGAAATAGAGCACTCAGAAATAGGGGAAGGTAATGGCGTTATTTTTTCTCTGGATGAAAATGCCACCCTTAAATTTGGTTATAACCCAATGGGCGAGGTTGATGAGCTTGGTAAGCCTGTTACTTATAGCATTATCACTAGAACCAATATTTTAACAGGTGAGCAACAGGTAACGCGTACTAAAGAAATGAGAATTTGGGGAATGAGGTCAATATACCCTATAGCAATTACCAACCAAAAAGCACAGGGTAACTAGTTATGCATGAAATGAGCAAAGGATCTGCAAGCCCGTTAGTGTATTTACTAACTGGATATGTTGAGAATAATAAACCGGTGGGTAAATTAACGCCGGTAGCAAATCGAATCGTGGTGGCCGAGCAGCCTGAGTCAGCCACTTACGATACAAAAAAGCCTATTGTATTAAAAACAAATAGTGCTGGTATTTTATCGACAATAAACAGTGAGTCATTAGAGACGCGCCTGCCATTTCATGCATATATGGCAAATAATAATCAACGACCTATTATTATTCCGCCAATGGAGTCCATTGGGCTTATTGCAAATAATAACCCTAGTGGATGGGCACAAGAGTTTGTTGATAATTTAAAAAATTACAGTAGCTCAAATACGCCGTTGTTAGAGTTAAAAACAGTCCCAGTTACTAACTTAAAGCGCCCTACTGAGAATAGCGAAGATGACACTTACAATAAGTGGTATGAAAAAGAAATAATTCAAAAAAATGTAAAAAGTATTCAAGCGTATGTGTTAGCAAAAACGAGGGCTGTTGTATTAAGTATTAATCCGAACATACCGCTTTTTGGAGGTGAAAATATTGTTATATCGCCGCCAGTGGGTGAAGATAAATTTGCTACTTTCGATTCGGAAACTAACTTAGCTGTGATATCAGGTATTGATAAGAGACTACCTAGCGGCTTATATCGTATTAAAGTAAGGCTTGACCGAGATGCTTATTTAGCCAATATAGTTGGCTGGTGTTCTAAGTCTATTCAGAATGATGGTACATATTACTACTATGAACTTGCCGAAATGGTGCGCTTTGATATAAAAAACGAAGCGGGTGAGTTTGATGTAATTAACTGCGATCCGCTCTCGGTTGAAGAGGCAATAATAAAGCAATTTCCTCGCTTTTATAGCCACTTAATAAGTTATGCCAAAGATTTAAAAACAGAACATGCCACCTATGACCCTAAAAATATTAGTGTTAAAGATGAAAACGGTAAAGAAATTGGCCGCGCTAAAGTCAGCGATGAACCGATAAAAATAGCCAGCGGCTATGAAAGCTTTTGTCATGGTTGGGCGGTGGCAAAAGGCCGCGCACAACTCGCTGCTGGGTTAATTAATACTGATATAACCGCCAGTGCCAGTAACGGCAATTTTACCACCAATGGTAAATTTGTGTTAGGCAGTAAAATTGCCAAGGCAATTCATACCCATTTAAATAAAACAGAAGATAAAACCATTCAAGCCACCCTTGATTCTGTATTTGCGATGCAAGAAGGGCAAGATGCGTGGCAAAAGCTACGTAGTGCGCGTGCTGCTATGACAACCGACGGTTGGCGGCAAGCACTTGCAGAAAATCTGTGGCGCTTACCAGCGAACACACCAGCAGCAATGGAAAGCTATAATAAAAGTTTAGGTAAAAAGCTTGGCATTCCTAAGGTAGCAATGGATGCAGCAGGTAATGCACTCAATATAGCTGACTTAACCATAAATATTGCAGCACTTGGGCAAACTACGTTGCAGCAATTTGGTACAAATATCCCTAACTTAGCGCAATCTAAGCAGCATTATAAAACGGTTGCTAACGATTACTTTGAGCATTTAAGTGCTAAAGAAATAGTAAAAGACGTGGTAATTAAAGCACAGTTTGCACTTAATAGTGAGCAGGTAACCGATGAATACCGTGATGCTATCTTGCAGCAAAGTGAAGCGGTTTTAAAAGCGTTTGAGCTAAACAAAACGCTTAAAATTATAGTGGCAGGCCATACCTGCGATCTGGGTCATTACGATTATAATATGGCGCTATCTGAGCGACGAGCCGATGCTGTTAAAAATATTTTAGCAACTCAAGCTGGTATTGATGAGGCGCGTATTGAAGTGCAAGGGCTGGGTTATACTCAGCCACTTGTAAATAATAAAGATGAAGCCAGCCGAGCGCAAAACCGCCGTGTACACATTGTCGCTTATGCTATTAGCCAGCTTTCTGTTTGCCCATCACGCGAAGGTATGGATAGCTTAGAGCGCTTTCGTAATTTAACCGTGATTAACGACATAAAAGTAGGTGAAACAGTTGATGCCATGGCGTGGCAAATGATTAACATTGCTTTGGGTGTGATGGCATTTATTCCGGCAACAGCGCCCATCGCTGCGGCGGTGGCAGTAATAAAAGCGGGTGGTGCTATAGCTACATCGGCTGCTAATTTAATGGATGAAGTGCTGCTCGATAACGCCTGTAAAAAGTATTATGCCGAAATTCAAAGAGATAAACGCCTAGGCCAAGAATGTGCTGCTAACCAAGGGATGATGCATGAGCTGCTTAGTGAATTTAAAGAGAGCGAAAGCACAGAGCAAAGTACGCAGTGGGCTGCGCAATTTAGACTGCGCTCAGAGGCAATATCGGGCCTGATGGGCTTGTTATTAAGGGCGCAGCGTGAAGGAGATAAAAGCGAATACTACAAAAACCTAGAGCGTTATAAAGTAAAACAATACATAGAAAACTTTTTATTAGGTGATAGCTGGGCGCTCCCTAATTTACCCGGTGCATCAATTCGTATGGATACCTTTTGGGTGTTTTTCATTGATAGTATCGCAGGTCAAAAGAAAAACGTAGGCAATGATAAAAAAGCGCTCTATGGGTTTAGTGACAATTACAGCCTGTTAACTAAAGCCGCACGTAAAACTGTGATAGAGGACCCTCAAAACGCACTTTATATGCACTCGCAGTCTAACCCGTATGGCTTTTATATGATGGCGGTGCCAACACTCGCGCGTGAACATAACTATATTACCGCTGAGTTTCAAAACTACTTTCCTATTCATACCTTTGGCACACAAGAAAAAGCAGGCAGTAAATACCTTGAAAGCTTTGCAAACACCTTTGAGCCGGTATTTTCTGACTATGGTGAAGCAAGTTATCATCACAGCGCCATATATTATCAAGACCCAACGTCAAAAAAATGGTTGCCAATTATTGCCAACAAACTAAAGCGCTTAACGCCATTCACACCTATTCGTGTTTTAGTGGTGTTTAACGATACGATGACCGGTATTGCCCCTATTACCTTTAAAGTAACGCGCTGTGATGGGAAAAATAACGAGCTTGCTTATAAAGAGTTGGTAAGGCCACTTGTCGAGTCTGAGCTATTAGAGAGTGAAAAGCACTTTGCCGGAAAGTTTGGTTGTGTATTTACACCATTTTTTCAGTTGGGGCCAAAAACGTATTTAGGTACCAAGCCTATGGTGCACGAAGAAGCCTTTTACCCATTAATGCACGACTCTGCACTTGAATACTATCAAGATGACAATTTTTCTGACATGCGTTATTTCATTCGTGCGCAAGTTGGCAGTAGTCTTGGAGTTGTATTGCCGTTAATGGGAGAACGTAAAGATAATAGTGATGAGATGATTTTTGAGTCTGACACTGCGGAGGTCCTCTATGCCTTAGGCATAAAAAATAAGTTTGTGGCGAATGAGTTTTATGTTGATTTAAATACAAAGCGTAATGGTGGTAATGAAGAGTCACTATTAATAAAAGACTTTTTAACCAGTAATAGCTCAAGCTTTGTATACCCAGAGCTTTTTGCGGGGGAAAAAAGCATTAGAATTTTGGTGCGCTTTGGCGGTGAAGGAAAGCCTTATTTAATGACCAGTAAAATACAAAGGCAAGGGCGCTCAATCCGTTTATTTGAGAGTGAATTTGCTGCCGCACAAAGTTTAGGGTTTAAAGTACGCCAGTTTGGCGATGACATAATATTTGATGACTTTGATTGGAATACCCAAGTCGATATTATGGTTGTAGCCACCTGTACAAAGCTAGAGTCTGATAATTATACCAAAAAATTAATTGGTTTAGATTGGCGTAGTGTGCCATGTGATTTAATACTGCAGCAGACTATTGGTATTAATGACCAAGGCCCGCAGTATAAGTCAAAGCTGTGCTATTTAGGCAAAGCAACGCGTAATGCAAATAAAGGTTATAAAACAGAGCGTATTTTAAATAAAATGGTGGATACGTGGCATGACGATGACTATCAATTTGAGGATATGTGGGATGACAACCAGTGCAAAATTGATGAGCAGGTAGGCCCAGAGTATGAAGAGTTAATTGAACTATTGAATAACGCAGGCCCTTATAACGAGAAAGGTAAACAGGCTCGAGCTCGAGCGTTGCTTAATTGGCATAATAAAGACGCTAAAGCATTTGCCGGTGAAGAGCGGGTTTTTGTTTTTGCAGCGAACTTTAGTTTAAAGTATGAGTCGCCAAAACGGGTTACCGTTAAAGGTTTAAGGCCTTTTGGTGATATATTTACAGCTCAGTTTAGTGATTTGTTTACTGAGCAACAAGACCGGGAGTATAGTATGGAGCTAGGCGTCGCTAGCTTTAATTCTGCGGGTAATTCTGGTTTTAACTTTAATGATATCGGTTCGACGACTGATAAAACCAGCAACCATGGTTTGCAGTTAAAGTTACCATTGCCTAACCCTACAAATAGCGATTTGCCTTGGGGTAAAACATTACCTGAAGCTGATTTAAAAGAATTAGCCGCAAAGCTAAATGGCGAGCATTCAACCCCATCACAAAAAGCAGTGTATAAAAGGTTGTCAGAGGAAGGGTTGACTGAAGGTGAAGTGAAACAGTGGTTTGTTGAAGATGCGACAAAGAAGAAGGTCAGGCCGTTAGGGGCTTTTAAAGAGTAAATTAACTTCTTAGTACTTACAGGGCTGTAACCAAGCACTCTTTGTGAACAGCCCTTTTACCTAAGCTTACTTCACCTTTTAAAATATCAGCATATTATGGCATTAATTAAACCAATTTACCCAGTACCATTAATCAATAAAATAAAAGCGTTGCTGGCATTTAAATTGCCTAGCTCAGAGATGCCACCACCGCCGATCACCTATGTTGATGATAATGTCTGTAAGCTTAGCAACAACTCCATTAAAGCGCGTAATATGGGCATTATCCCTATGTTATTCATGGTGTCATTTATTGCGTTTTACCAGGTAGTTGGTTTTTATTCTATGTGGAAATCAACGGAAGAGAGTATGATGAAAATGGTTGATTTTTATAAAAAAAAATATGGGGAAGATTATTTCTTATCCCCGAATGTTGAACCAGTTAGTAAAAGTTTTTACGATATGTTTGATGAAAATGGCAAAATGTCATTAAGTCGTTATATGCATTATCACTATTATGAAACCGCTGATGTGGGCGGTACGTTTCGCCTTAAGCGAGATATAATTTTGTCCATCTTTATTATACTGACACTTCCGCCCTTATTGTACTTTTTAATCTTTTTTAAACGCCAAGCGCCGATGGTGTTTGACCGTAATCGGCAAATTGTTTATCACTGGTATAAGGGCAACGTTCGCGCTCAACATTTTAAAGACCTACGAATACATGAAGATTCACAAATGATGCGTATTCAAACGCGCAGCCTTGGTAAGCGCGGTGATATGCGTTGGGCTAATTTTATGGTGCAACCGCGGCATAATCCTTATTACAACGGCAAAGATGCGTACGCGCCAGTACTGGCGTTTATTTGTCAATTTATGGAATATGGCCGCGAGCATGTAATGCCGCAGCATGAGCAATGGCAATCAGATGACAAACCCTTTGCATTTTTTGATGATGAAAAACCAAAAGACTTTGAGCAACAGCTAAATGCGGTATTAACACATTTGTCAGAGAATGATACAGATATCCCGCTTGATAAAGACAATTTACCGTTATCTACAGGGATGGATATGAGCATGAGTATGCGTTTAAGTAGGGCCGAGAGTCGAGAAAGTAATAAAGCTGTGGACAAGAATGAATAAAGGATTTGTTGAGATTAATGGCATTAATTAAACCAATTTACCCAATACCTTTAGTAAATAAGTTGAAAGCACTGCTTAGCTTTCAACTTACTAAAGAGGCGCCGCCGCCAACACCGATAGTGTATGTAGATGAACATATTTGTAAGCTTAGTAATAATTCAATGAAAGCCCGTAATATGGGGCTGATCCCATTGTTATTAATTGTGTTATTTACTGCATGTTTAAATGCTAATAATATATTAAAAAGCTGGAGTGCAAGAGAGAGAGCAACTATTGATAGTATTGAATTATATAAAAAAAGTATGGAGAGAATTATTTTAGTAGTACAGAAGTAAACCCAATACACTTAAAGTGGTATAAATTGCTAGATGAAAGTGGTGAGTTGACGTTTAAAAGCTACTTGTATGCTCGTCACAGTAATAAACATACAGCTTATGGAAGTTATTTTTACAAAAAAGACATTTCATTTTTAGTTTTTTACGCTATTACTATTCCACTTTTGTTGTTTTTTATTATTCGTTTTAAGCGTCAAGCGCCGATGGTGTTTGATCGTGATAAACAAATTGTCTACCTCTGGTACAAAGGCAAAGTACGCGCCCAGCACTTTAAAGATTTACGGGTTTATGAAGACTTTCAAATGATGCGTATTCAGACCCGCGGTTTTGATAAACACAACAACATGCAATGGGCTAATTTTATGGTGCAACCTCGTCATAATCCTTATTACAACGGCAAAGATGCGTACGAGCCAGTATTGGCATTTATTTGCCAATTTATGGAATATGGCCGCGAGCATGTAATGCCGCAGTGCAAGCAATGGCAAACCGATGACAAACCCTTTGCATTTTTTGATGATGAAAAATCAAAAGATTTTGAGCAGCAGCTAAATGCGGTGTTAACACATTTATCGGAGAACGATACAGATATCCCGCTTGATAAAGACAATTTACCCATTCCCCCCGTGTGAATTAGGTAAGAGCTGATGATTTTAGAGCATCTAAAGCGCTTTACAACCACCCAAGCAACGCAGAGTTTAAAGCCCTACGCCCCGATCCTAATTTAATTTACCCGGGCGATAAAATCACGATTCCACCAAAAAAAGAAAAGTTTATACCGCTGCGCGCCAATAGCCTAAATACGTTTGTTGTACAAAACGAAAAAGAATATTTTCGCTTGCAAGTATCGTATGACGATGGCGATGATATTACCGGTAAACGTGTTGTGCTTAATATCGGCAGCCAAACAATCGATACCGTATTGCAAAGTGATGGGCTTATCGAAGTAGAGCTTAATAATAACGACGCCCTTACTGGCACCGTCGATTTATACCTAAATGAAGGCGATACCACACCAACTAAAAGCTTTGCGGTACAAATAGGCAATCTAGATCCAATCGACACGCTTTCTGGCGTGCAGGGACGTTGTAATATGTTGGGGTTTAATTGCGGCAAGGTTGATGGCGTCATGGGTCAAAAAACTCGCATTGGTGTAAAGGAATTTCAGTACGAGCACGATCTCGACATAGACGGCATACCAGGCCCTAAAACCAAAGCAAAATTACAACAAGTATTTGGGAGTTAGTATGAGTACCCCGTACAGTATGGCAATGGTAGTTAACAATATAAATCTGTTAACGATTGTTAAGCCCGCTTTTGTATTTTTTTATCAAGTTGACACAAATGCAAAAAATTACGCTAAAGAGCAGCTTGTGTTGGTAAATAATCAACATAACTGGCAGCAAATAAAGCCAATTTCACGTGTAATGCCTAAGGGAGATTGGGTCCGTATAGAATTTACCGACATACCCCAAAGCGGCAATTTTGATTTATTACAAGACCCAAACGACGGCCAGCCTAGTTACTATATATTTGATAACGTGCCATTCAGCGAGCTTAACAAGCAAACACCAAACACGGTAATAATGGCAGAGATAACAGAAGGGTAAGTGCATTCATTTTGCCTTCATTATAAAAGGTTTTAAATAATGAGTTTGTTTACAGCAATCCAATAAATGGGCTCATTCAGTAAAAGGATAGTTTTTGATGTTTTTTAAAAAATACAGCATGTTTTGCGTGCTCTCTCTTTGTGCCAGCTTGGTACTAGGCGGTTGCTCAGAGCCATCTTCACAAGGCTCTGAGCAGGTTGAGGTTGACCTTGCTAAATACCCATGGGCTAAAGAGCATCAAAACCACCCTGAGTGGCCGATGGAAATACGTGAAGAGGTGTATGGCGATGCAGATACCTTCTTAACCCCGCGGTTAATGTTTTGGAATAAATACAAATACAGTGAGGTACGCACACTGTGGTCATCTCGTTTAGATGGCTCTGACAGGCGGCGTATTATTCCAGAAGAGGTATTTCAAAAGCTTGAATCTATTAGTATACATGCACCAGCTCGCTCACCAGATAACCGTTATATCGCTATTTCGGGTTATATCAATGATAGAGCCACGCGCCAGTTATACGACACTAAAGAGAAAAAGCTAATCACCATGTCAGGTGGTGGTGGCTACCCGTGGTTTAATTGGACGTCAGACAGTAAAAATGTAATTTTTTACTCAGATGGCAAAAACTTTAATTACCATGTTCCAACAGGCGAGCTAACCCCACGACCACAAATTCACCACAGTGGCGCTGCTTTTTTACTCCCAGGCGATAAAGAGTTTTTAGCGGTAAAGCACGATGGCTTTTGGATACATAAGTTTGATGGTGAGGTAATACGCAAAGTTAATTTTGGTTTTCCACGTAAGTGGGAGATGGTGGACCACCGTATTTCACCGGATGGAAAATACTTAGCGTTTATGACTCATATCAGACCAAAAGCGCATTTTCATTGGGTGAATATTGCCAATCCGGAAATAGAGCACTCAGAAATAGGGGAAGGTAATAGCGTGATTTTTTCTTTGGATGAAAATGTCACTCTTAAATTTGGTTATAACGATTTTAAAGAGCCAACTAGTCGAGATGAAATACCTGACATATACAGCATTATTACTAAAACGAATATTTTAACAGGCGAACAAAAAATCACACGAGTAAAGGAAATGGGTATTTGGGGTTTGGACAGATTATCACCAGTAGCGATTACCAACCAAAAAGCACAGGGTAACTGATTATGCATAAAATGAGCAAAGGATCTGAATAGAGTGGAGACAACAGTGGGAATTAAAATAGAAAACTTATCTAAGCAGGATCGGCCATAAAGTAAAGTATATTATGGTTGCTTTAGGTTTGGTTTGAATTATATAACCGTAAAGTTGGTTTTATACGAAATTTATTTTCTTTTATTGTGGTTTTTCATTCCATTTAAAGGTGAGATTATGCTTGCATGCGCAGTTTTGAAGTGTTAAAAATAGGGCTCACTGAACACACACATTTAGTAAAGACGATGCAAAACACTCATTTAATTACATTAAAACTGAACCTCTTACTGCAAGCGCACGTGAGCGGGGATTAGTGTATTTGCATTAAGTAAACACAAAAAACCCCGCATATCGCGGGGTTTTTTTTATCTCGCATCCAGGGCAGCAGAGAATTAAGGGTAGATTATGCAAGAACAAGATAAAGTATGGATTTTCGACACCACTTTACGTGATGGTGAGCAAGCGCTTAAAGCGAGCCTGACTGAAGAAGATAAAATCCAGCTGGCGCATACTATTAGCCGCCTAAATGTGGATGTGATGGAAGTAGGTTTTCCGGTTTCGAGCCCTGCCGATTTTCGTTCAGTGCAACGTATAGCGACAGAAGTGAAAGGCCCGATTATTTGTGGTTTAGCACGCGCTGTTGCTAAAGATATTGAAGCCTGTGGCGAAGCACTTCGCACAGCACAACAAAGTCGAATTCATACTTTTATTGCTACCAGCCCTTTGCATTTAGAACACAAGCTACGTATGAGCTTAGATGATGCGACAGCCATGGCGGTTAAATCAATTAAGCTTGCCCGTAATTATACTGATGATGTGGAATTTTCATGCGAAGACGCAGGCCGTACGCCGCATTGGGATTTATGCAAAATTGTTGAGCAGGCGATTAATGCTGGTGCATCAACCATCAACTTACCAGATACAGTTGGTTTTGTTACGCCAGACGAATACGCGGCGATGATCCGCCATTTAATGAATAACGTGCCAAATATTGATAAAGCGCGGTTAAGTGTACATTGTCATAATGATTTAGGTTTGGCTGTTGCCAATTCTGTTGCAGCGGTGCAAGCCGGTGCACGGCAAATCGAATGTACTATTAATGGTATTGGTGAGCGTGCGGGTAACTGTTCACTTGAAGAAGTGGCGATGATCATGAAGATGCGCCAAGACCACTTAAAAGTGTATACCGATATTCGCAGTGAAGAAATCTATCGCGCTTCACGCCAAGTGGCGAAAATTTGTAATATGCCAGTGCAACCTAACAAAGCGATTGTTGGCGAGAATGCTTTTGCCCATAGTTCAGGTATTCATCAAGACGGTGTATTAAAAGCGCAAAATACCTATGAAATTATGTCACCAGAAAGCGTCGGCGTACCAAATAACCAATTAAATATGACCTCACGTTCGGGTCGTCATGTTATTGAGCACCGCCTTGAAGAATTAGGCTATCAAAAATCTGATTACGATATGGATAGCCTATATGAAAGCTTCTTAACCCTTGCAGATCAAAAAGGTACAGTGTACGACTATGACCTTGAAGCGATGATTTATTTTAACCAAATCAGTGATAAAGACGACAAATACCAATTAGAGTTTGTTAACTCAACGTCTAACTCGCAATCAGTAGCAAGCTCAACGATTGGGATGACGATTAATGGTGAGTCTAAACAAGAAGCGGCTACCGGCAATGGCCCTGTAGAGGCATCATTCTTAGCGATTGAACGTTTAACGGGTATGGCTGTTGAAATGATTGAATTTAATCTAGAAGCTACCGGTGAAGGTGCCAGTTCATTAGGTGAAGTAAATATAATAGCTAAATACGATGGCCGCCCTTATCACGGCGCGGGCATTGCAGCGGATGTGGTTGAGGCGTCAGTACGCGCCATGATCCGCGTTTATAACTTAATTTATCGTGCACAAAAAGTGTCTGATTTAAAACAACAAAGGAAAGCAGGATGAGTCAATCAAATTATAGCGTTGCAGTATTAGCAGGCGACGGTATCGGCCCAGAAGTAATGGCAGCAGCAGAGCAGGTATTGGATGCTGTGAGCAGTAAATTTGGTTTTACTTTAACTCGTCATCATCATGCCATTGGCGGCGCTGCGATTGATCAATTTGGTAAAGCGTTACCCGATCAAACCCTTGCAGCGTGTGAAAGTGCCGATGCAATTTTGTTTGGTTCAGTGGGCGGTCCAAAGTGGGAGCATCTTCCTGCCAATGAGCAACCAGAGCGCGCATCACTTTTGCCACTACGTAAACACTTTGGTTTGTTTTGTAACTTACGCCCAGCGCAACTATTACCAGCACTGAGCGCTGCATCGCCATTACGTGCCGATATAAGCGAAAAAGGCTTTGATATCTTATGCGTGCGCGAGCTAACGGGCGGTATTTACTTTGGCGAAAAAGGCCGCAGTGGCGAAGGGGCTGAAGAAACCGCATTTGATACGCAAACTTATTCACGCAAAGAAATTGAACGCATTGCACGTTTTGCCTTTGAAGCAGCAAAATTACGTAATAACCATGTAACGTCGGTTGATAAAGCCAACGTATTAGCATCAAGTGTATTATGGCGCGAAGTAGTAACCGAAGTAAGCAAAGACTTCCCAGAAGTAAGCCTTGATTATATTTACGTTGATAACGCGGCAATGCAACTGGTTAAACAACCTAGCCAGTTTGATGTGTTACTGTGTGATAACTTATTTGGTGACATATTGTCAGATGAATGCGCGATGATCACCGGATCTATGGGCTTATTGCCATCGGCAAGTTTAAATCAGTCAGGCTTTGGTATGTATGAACCTGCTGGTGGTTCGGCACCTGATATTGCTGGCAAAGGGGTTGCAAACCCAATCGCACAAATTTTAAGTGCCGCGTTAATGCTACGTTATTCACTAGGCCAAGATGAAGCGGCGCGCAGCATTGAAAAAGCAGTAGCCGAAGCGGTCGAAGCAGGCGTAGGTACACCGGATATTTACCCAAATGCAGGTTATACAACGCAAGACGTTGCCGCAGCAATTGTCGCTCGTATATAAAACAGCACGTATTTAAACAATTATTCACTCGCTGCACCGTCACGCGGCGAGTCAAACAAATTAGGGGATCAGCAAGTGGCCCAAACGTTATACGATAAAATCTGGCAAGCACATGTAGTTGCTAGTATTAATGAGCAAACCGATTTACTTTATATTGACCGTCATTTAGTACACGAAGTGACATCGCCGCAAGCTTTTGCTGGCCTGCGAGAGAAAAACCGTAAAGTGCGTTGTCCTGAAAAAACCATCGCAACGATGGACCATAATGTATCGACCAAAAGCCGCTCATTAGATGCCGCCAGTGAAGTATCAAAAAACCAATTGATGGCGCTTGATGCCAACTGCAAAGAGTTTGGTATTGTACTTTACGATTTAAACTCAATTAACCAAGGCATAGTGCATGTAATGGGGCCTGAGCAAGGTATTACTTTACCTGGCACTACCATTGTTTGTGGTGATAGCCATACCTCTACTCACGGTGCATTTGGTGCACTGGCCCATGGTATTGGTACGTCTGAGGTTGAGCACGTACTCGCAACGCAAACGCTACAACAGAAAAAAGCCAAGTCATTAAAAATTCAAATTAATGGTGTACTACGTCCAACGGTTACAGCCAAAGATTTGATCATGGCGGTGATTGGTAAGCTAGGTACCGCTGGTGGTACAGGTTATGTGGCAGAGTTTTGTGGTGAAGGCATTGCAGCACTGTCAATGGAAGCGCGTATGACATTGTGTAACATGAGTATTGAAATGGGCGCTAAAGCGGGTTTAATCGCTTCAGACCAAATCACTTATGATTACTTAAAAGGCCGCCCATTTGCTCCACAAGGCGATGATTTTGAAGCTGCAGTTGCCTACTGGGAAACCTTAAAAACTGACGAAGGTGCGCAGTTTGATTTAGAAGTTGAACTAGAAGCGAGTAGCATTCAGCCGCAAATTACTTGGGGCACTAGCCCTGAGCAAGTTATTGGTGTTGATGAATGCATTCCAGATCCAGATCAAGAGCCTGATTTAATTAAAGCTGATGCGATTCGCAGTGCGCTTAAATATATGGGTTTAACGGCCGGTGATAAGTTATCGTCAGCGAGCGTAGATACGGTATTTATCGGTTCATGTACCAACAGCCGAATTGAAGATTTACGCGCCGCCGCACAGATTGTTGAAGGTAAAAAAGTGGCTGCTGGTGTTGAGGCGTTAATCGTACCAGGCTCTGGCTTGGTGAAAAAACAGGCTGAAGATGAAGGCCTAGCTGATATTTTCAAAGCTGCTGGTTTTGAGTGGCGTGAACCGGGTTGCTCAATGTGCTTAGCCATGAACGATGACCGTTTAGGTGCAGGCAAGCGCTGTGCATCCACCTCAAACCGTAACTTTGAAGGTCGCCAAGGCCGTGGTGGTCGTACACACTTAGTAAGCCCTGCAATGGCCGCTGCGGCAGCTATTCATGGTCGCTTTGTTGATATTAGAGGAGAAGCCTAATGAGCATTTTTTTTAGTGGCTTAATGGCCCCACTTGATAAAAACAACGTCGATACCGACCAAATCATTCCAAAGCAGTTTTTAACCTCAACCAGCCGTGATGGTTTTGATGCGGCGTTGTTTTATGATTGGCGCTATTTAGATAACGACGAGCCAAACCCTGAGTTTATTTTAAATCGGCCATGTTACCAAGGCGCGCAAATATTACTAACTCGCGATAACTTTGGCTGCGGCTCATCACGTGAGCACGCTCCATGGGCGCTTAAGCAATATGGTTTTGAAGTGATTTTAGCGGAAAGCTTTGCCGATATTTTCTTTAATAACTGTGGCAATAACCAGATGTTAGCTATTGCACTACCAGCACAAACATTGGAAGACTTATTTGTACTGAGCGAGCAACACGACGATATTCATATCGACATCGATCTTGAAAACCAAACGCTGACCAGCAATAAGTTTGCCCCAATTAGCTTTGATATTCGCAAAGACGTAAAAGAGCGTTTATTAAGTGGTTTAGATTTTATCGGTGTCACCGAAACCCTCAACCCACAAATCGATGCCTTTGAAGCAAAGCTTAACGCCGAGCGACCTTGGCAGTAAAGGTTTAAAAGTTATTAAACAATGAAACGCGGCTCAGGCCGCGTTTTTTGTGAGTCGAGGAATTAATTTACAGCATTACATTTTTTTGTTTTATGGGTACAATCCACAATATACTAACGATAAAAATCAGGTGAATTACGTGAATTGTAAGTTGCAAAGAAATTTTTGGGCGCTTTTAGCCGCTGTTTTAATGATTGCTGGGTGTGGAGGTGACTCGGAAACTCCCGTTGAGCAGCCATTAACGGTTTCAATAGATGGTCCAAAAAGTGTATCGGAGGATGACGGGTTTACCTTACAAGCCAATATAAATAAAAGTGACACTGGTGTTGTGGTGCATTGGTATGACTCTGGAAGAAGCCTTATCAGTGAAGAGGCTACATTGAACATAGAGCCATTCGATGTAACAGAGGATACCACTGCAGTGTATAAATTGTACGTTGCTCATAATGGACAAGAAGTTGAGACTGAACATACAATTGAGGTAAAACATCGTATTAATGTTGAAAAGAAACCACAAGATGCGACAAAGACGGTTTTATTATTACAAAATTTATTGCTGGAAGAAGCGCAAACTTTAAGTAATCAACTATTAGCAAAGCTTGATGGCGAGGAAATAGAGCTAGAACAAGTGTGTGAAAATGGGGGCTTATATACACTTTCATATTTGGATAATGATGATTCCAGCACTATTACAGAAGGGGATGTATTACAGCAATCTTTTCAGGATTGCTCGGATAATTATCGGAATGCATTAAGTGGCCTCAGAATAGTCACGATTTTAGACGCTGATTTACAAAATGGCATCATTGAGTTTAGTGTCAATAATGATGATATTGAAACCTTGGAAAGTACTTACTCATATAATGAGCCAATGACGTTTAAGGGAAGTTACTCAACTCGCTTTGCATATTCACCTAGCATTCGAACCATAGCTATAACTGTAGATGAAAAACTCCAAGGAAAAGCCTTAAAGCCGTTTAGTTATGATGAAACTTTTTATTACGTCAATATTAAAGAATTAACGATAGAGAAGGTAATTGACTTTAATACAGCAACATACAGCATAAAAACCAATGGTACTGTTGATGATACAAATTTGAATGGTGAATTCAGCTTTTCTCAAGAAGATGCTTGGTATGGGTATTTTATGGAATATCCACATAAGGGCTCTATTAAAGTTAGCTCAGAAAAAGAGTCGATACTACTAGCCAGTAATTTTGTTTCAGATTCTGATAAGTTAAACATTAGCTATGGTGAAGAACAGCTCCAGCTTCATTGGTCCACCTTCCTGCCCGAAGCTATGTCTACGTTTAATATATATAACAATATCAGAGCATTTCGTGCAGATAATTTTGATCGAGTACTTGATCCTGGAAGTGTTAATAATAATTCAGTTCAGTTGGATGGCCCCGTACCTCTAATTTTTTCAAGACCTGTAGCAGCTGACACTTCTGCTTCTGTATATTTCCAAACCCAATCAGGGTACGACCATATCAATATTCCTGGTAGAGTTGAGGTTGCTGGCGCGCTAATAAATATTTACCCAGAACAACCATTAAAGGCTGATACAGACTATGATTTACAGGTTTCAGGTATTACAAGTGTCACAGGGCAGGAGCATAGTTGGATATTTTTAGATATAAAAACAACAGATAGTATTATTCCTAATTTAACAAGCTCCAATTATTTCTATCAAGACAATCAATATCCTACGTTGAGTGTTGAGGACAGTATTTTAAATAAAGGGCAGGTTCTATCTTATCAATGGGTTGATTTAAATGGTGTAGGCATTGAATTTGATGACGAAAATGCAGTTTCTACAAGTTTTAGTCTACCAGAAGTTGTTGAATCAGATATCACTATTGAAGTGATACTTACTAATGACTTAGGTGAGCGTGCAAAGGAAAGAATAACTTTGCAGTATTTGCCTTACTCAGGAACGTACCTTTTTATAGATGGTATTAAAGATGATTATGTTAGCTTAGGGAAGAAGATCATAGAGACGCAGGCAACAGGTGATTTTTCTGTGTCGCGTGATTCAAATGATCAATCCCACTTAGAGTTTCTATTTGAAAGTGATGAAAGTAATTGGAGTTTAAATCTAAAAGCCCCTGGTGATGCAAGCTTGTCTGTTGGAGAGTATTTAAATGCTACCCGTTACCCTTTTCAAGGTGAATCGTCGGCTGGTTTAGATCTCTCTGGGGAGCATAGAGGGTGTGGTAGGCTTTATGGGCAATTTGAGATTTTTGAGTTAGAAGAGAACTCTAAAAATGAAGTCCAAAAACTGGCTGTAAATATTACGCAGAGTTGTGAGAGCAGTGAATCTCCAGAATTAAAGGGCTATATTCGATTTAATTCAGCAGTGCCTTTGAATCCATAATTATAAATAATGAAACGCGGCTCAGGCCGCGTTTTGAATGGAAGTTAACGCATTAGCCAGCCATCAGCCATTTCTTCTATTGTGACTTCATTAGATGTTTCATTTTCACCGTATCCTTGTGAACTTAAAATGTATTCAACACTGCAAGAGTAAACGGTTTTACTTTTCAATACAGTTGTTTATTGAGAGGTTTTCAATTGTTGAATGCAGAGATAAACAAGTAGAGATTTTTAGATGGGTATGTATCCTTCCCACCGGACAAACCTTGTATTGATTTAACAAGTTCAAGCTTCCCATTCATTGTATCTTCAATACCTGAACTGCTAGGTCCTCCGCAGGAGGTAAGAAGCCTTGAAACCGTTATTGCAAAAGCCGAATTTACAAAGTGTTTTTATTTTTAATTATATTTATCAATTGATTGAGTGTTTATTAGTAATGTAGCATGAAAACCATACTGCTTTGCCTTTTGTACAAAACATACAAATTAAATAATTCCAGGGGCTAGTCTTTTTATACTATATGATGTGTTTATTAATACATATAATCAATAGCGAAACCTAGCAAAGCAAGTATGCAGCAAATAGTCATATTAATTGTTTTAAGTTTTTTAAATTGGCTAATTTTTGGAGCATCAATGGTCGATAAAAAGCCATTTTTTAGTGATTCATGTAAGTTAGCAGCAATAGCGGAGCGTGAAGTATTACATAGTGTATTTTGAGCTAACTGCTGCCACCGGGTTTGGTATGTCTGCGCTAAGTGTGTAAGTAATACCAATCTGCATAAAGATTAAGTCAATTTGATCCAGTCTCTAGAGTATATGCTTTTAACCGTATCAGGAACAGAAATGAATTTATTCCACGCTTGCGAAACCTGTTCGACAATTTCTTCATAACCACTAAACACACGATTAGATAAACAGTGTTGCCGTATCCAACTCTATACTTGCTCTATTGGATTTAACTCCGGGGAGTAAGGCGGAAGTTTTATTAGCGTGACATTATTGAATGGTTGTACAGTATCAATAGTATGCCAACCAGCGCCATCAACAATCACGACCGCATGACGTCAGGCCTCCGTGGCTTTTGATATTAATTCCATGTGTTGCGTCATGACCTCTTTATTGACGATAGGGCTGATCAGCGCTTCTGTTTTACCATTACTTGGGCACACTGCACCAAATAAGTATCCATACTCAAACTGCTGTTGTTTTGTTGCGCGAGGCCTCGAGCCTGTTTCAGCCCATAAACGTGTTGTTTGATTTTATTGTCCAAACCGTGCTTCATCTTGAAACCAAACATCAATGCGCTCTAAAGGGAGATGTCCTGGGGTGTGAAGGATCGTTTCCACTTGGAACTTTTTTAAAAGCCTCTTGGCTTTCTTTTGACTGC
>NZ_JACJEV010000038.1:0-39449 GCF_014164235.1 Pseudoalteromonas sp. SG44-17
AAGGTTTAGCGTCATTAAGAGATATTTGGATCAATATTCACTACGGGAGATGAACCGCCCATTGCGGACCCGCATGATGGGTGGTGTGGGGGCTGGAGGTTAGAGACCTCCGGCTACCCGATTAGCTAGCGTTCTTAAACGTAATAGACTTACAAATATCTAGAAGTTCAATGAAAATCCTATTTTCATATGAGTCTACTGGTAGACATTGATCATTTTTCACTATGTTGTCTTGAATATGATATGAGCCGGAAATACGCGCTTCGCTTGTCGTTATACTCAGATCTCCCCACATTCCATCAAACTGGAAATAGAAATTAAATGAGTCCACTACATCACCGAAAAAAAATTCTTCTATGAGATAACATATTCTATCAAAAGGAAGCCTCAAGGAACCTACTTGTCTACCTTTAATGCAGTGATTGTTATAAAGCTCACCGAACCGTAAAACGAAAGTGCTAGAGTTGAAGTTACCAATAAGATTATAATATTGGCAATTAAAATCATAACCTCCTTTACCGTCATCGAACACATTTACAAGATTTACCCTATCATCAATTTCAGCTCTTTCGATTAAACTAGGTTTCTTGTTTTGTTGAGTGGCGTAGAATTTTTTACATATAGACTCTTGTTGGTTTAGCTTAACTTCCAAGTCATCCCAAAAACAAATATCTACAGTAAACGGAATAGAATTCTCTTCTTTTAAATACTCTCTTAGTTTTTCTTGAATACCAACATTTCTCTTAGCTGTTGTCGCAATAATAAAGTGCGTTAACAAGGGCTTAAAATTCAGAGCTTTAGTTATTTCACTTTTTATTTCATCTATTGAAATGTTTTTTTCAGGATATATCTCTTTGCCTTTGCACTGAACGCCATATAACAGCGACATATTATTAGGATAGCCATATATATCCACACCGTTTTGGCGTGAACCATTACGGCCATTAAGGTTGGTTACTCTACTTGACCATTCATGTTCAAATAAATCACGACATAAATGTTCAAAATCTACCCAAGAAGCTAAAGGTTGGTATTGATAAATGGTCAATTAACTCTCCATATTTAAATTGATTCAATAGCTAGCTAACAATTTTATAGTGCGCTCATCGCGTATATTTTTGCCGAGGCTACACTCATTATGTCTACATTATATAGTTTTAACAAATAACCTAAAGCATTGCTACCATTAAGCTTTTTAAAGTAAAGTTTAATAGAACAATATGTGCGCGTCGCATATTTTCATGAATATATGCGCAAAGAGCAGTTTGACCAATCAAGTAACTACGATATTTAGCCAACCTCTACGTCTGCTAATCGCTCTAAGCCGTCATTCAGTTTTAATCATTCATCGTTGGGTTTCGTTGCTCTCAACCCAGCCTACGGTGGTGAATTAAACGCCCAGTTATTTGTTAGGGTGCCTAGCTCCTAGAACCTCCAGCCTAGTACCTTTCCTTTAATGCTTAATGACTCGCTTGCAGGCAATTAAGCCACTCATCGGGTTCAGCTAAAATAAACTCTAGATGATAATTTTCTTTGGTGGTTATTTTGATTCCAGCGGTGGTGATAGGGATTAAACCGCCGGCTTTAGCTGCGCATTTTTCGACATGGGAAATATTATTAAGTTTGATGGCATAACAACCTAAGTTAAGTTGTTTATTGAGGGCTTCAAAATGCAGCAGGTTATCAGTAAGAGTAAGGCGGCCATCAGCTTTAGCAACACCCAGTTGTAATGTTGCATAACAACGTTTTAGCTGGGTGATTTTAGATTGTGTAGCGCTCATTATTCATTCCATCGATTTTTTTATTTTATTGAGTGTATGTTGCTAAATTAAATGTGTCAATTATGTAAAATAAATGTTTTTAATTGTTATTTTAAACAGTGCTTTACAGAAAGTTTTTAGCGCGGTGGTGCATTTTTTGTTGTTTATTAACAAGTACAAAAGCAGCCACGACTAATACCATTTGAGTGGCTAGCGCGCACAGCGTTAACATCAAATCCATACGGTTATCAGCGCGTTGCACTAAGCTTAATTCGATAAACCATGCTATGGCGAGCATTAAAACAAGTGAGCCATGTAAATAACGTTGCAGAGTTATTTTAAACTGAAGGTGCTTCCATTGACTAAATATAAGCAGCGCTAAGCTAATTAACGGGATCAAAAATAGGCTAATAAATGCAATGACTAAAAGTGGTTGCCATGTGCTATTCGTCAGTTGCGTGGTATTTATAAAGTAATCGTTACAACCCGTTAAAAGTGTAAAACAAAAAAGTAGGCTAATTAATTTTATTGGCAATGTTGTTATCGTCATGATTTATATGTGTTCTATTGTTAGTTATTAAGCCTTGCTTTATATAAGTAAGGCTTAATGGATGGTTGTATTTAAAAATAGTCTAAACGTAGGTGTTGTTTTAGCTTAATTAAGCATGCGCCATAATTAACTCTTTTGCGTTAGCTTTGGCTGTTTTACTGATGTTATCACCACCAAGTAAACGGGCAATTTCATCAATACGGCCATGTTTACTGAGTGGCAACATTTGTGTAAAGGTTTCGCCATTGGCAATTTCTTTGGCCACAAAAAACTGCTGATGCCCCGAGCTGGCAACTTGCGGTAAATGGGTTACGCAGATAACTTGAGTTGATTTGCCTAATTGACGTAAAAGCTTGCCTACAGCTGCTGCAGTTGGTCCAGAAATACCTACATCCACTTCATCAAAAATAAGCGTTGGCGTAGTGACTTTTTGCGCAATAATAACTTGTATCGCTAAACTTATACGCGACAGCTCACCGCCAGAGGCGACTTTAGACAGTGGTTGTAATGGCTGCCCGGGGTTGGTTGATACTAAAAACGCTACATTATCAAAACCTAGGCTGTTTGGTGCTTTTTCAGGTTGTGGTGTAAGGGCGATTTCAAACACACCATTTTCCATTGATAAATGCGCCATGCTTGCACTGATCAATGTATTTAATGTCTGCGCGGCCTCATGACGGCTTTCGCTTAGGGTTTGCGCAGCTTGCTGATAAGCTGCTAATGCTTGGTTAATTTCACCTTCAAGTTGCGTTAAACGGGTAGAGTTATTACTAATCGACTCAAGCTCTTGTGTGATACTTTGGTGAAACTCAACTAAGTCCTCTGGTTTAATATGGTGTTTACGTGATAAATCCATCGCACCACTTAATCGTGTTTCAACGTCGATTAGTCGGCTCGGATCAAGTTCAGCTTGCTCTGCATAATTACGAATTTCACGACTCGCTTCCTCAACTTGCACAGCCGCTTCTTCGAGTAAAGCAGCCACACTAGCTAGGCTTTCATCAAACCCCGCAAGCTCAGCAAACTGCTGCGCGCTATGTTGTAATAGGGAACAGGCATTTTGCTCGTCATTTTCGTATAAGCTTTGTAACTCTCGTTGGC
The DNA here is from genome assembly GCF_014164235.1 of Pseudoalteromonas sp. SG44-17. Lineage (NCBI taxonomy): Bacteria > Pseudomonadati > Pseudomonadota > Gammaproteobacteria > Alteromonadales > Pseudoalteromonadaceae > Pseudoalteromonas > Pseudoalteromonas sp. SG44-17. The sequence continues at coordinate 3,412 of NZ_JACJEV010000038.1, forward strand.
ATGCTTCAATAATAGTTTGGCTGTGGCTGAGCTTATAATGCTCGGCTTCAATTTGCGAAAATTCATCTGGTTGTAAAGCAAACTCATCAAGCTCAGCTACTTGGTACTCTAATAACTGCTTTTGCGCTGCTTGTTGCAACTGGGCTTGTTCGAGCGCGGTAAATTCTTTTTGTAAGTTTTGGCAATTACGATAATGCTGGCGCACTGCTTCAACCAGAGGTTGATGACCTGCATAAGCGTCTAATAGCTGGAGTTGATGTTCGCTTTTAAGCAAATATTGGTGAGCATGTTGACCATGAATAGAGATCAAGTACTGACCGATTTCTTTTAGTTGGGCTGCAGTGACTGGGGTGCCATTAATATAACTTTTGCTGCGGCCATTTTTACACACCACACGACGAAGTAAGCACTCTTGCTCATCATTCGATAGCAAATGCTGTTCTAAAAACTGCTTAGCCAAGGGGAGGTTGGTTAAATCGAAGGTGGCGCATATTTCAGCGCGCTCAGTGCCTGGGCGAACAGCTGAGGCTTCGGCACGTTCACCCAAACATAAAGATAAGGCGTCAATAGCAATAGATTTACCGGCACCTGTTTCACCCGTAATGGCTGTCATACCGCTTTGCCACTCGGTGCTTAAATTGCTTACAATTGCAAAATTTTTAATCTCTAACCCAGTTAACATACTGTTCATCCATCCAGTCAATTAACTGTTAATTTATACAGTGTTTTGGGTTTTTGCAAATTAATTTTTAATGTCGCTATCTAGTTTATTACTTACTCACTGGTTGATTTCTCAAAATTAGTTTCAGGATCAACAGGTTTGACATAATCTTCAGGATTCGCAGATAAATCATCAGTGCGTAAAACTTTAATCATGGATGGTAAAAGTTCATGGTAAAACGTTTTATTGTAAGCAACGCCGGCTATGGGTAACTCAGCGACAAAAAAATCTAAGCGTTCAGCTAGTGCATCTCGTTCACCTGTTACATAAGTTTTTGCCAACTCACTACTAATCGTGCTGATCAATGACTCGTTTATGCGTTCAAGATACAATAAGTTTTCGTCAGTATGAGGTTGTACGACAAAGAAATTACTGGCAATAACTTGTATTCTTGGGATGTATTTAGGACGAATTATTTTTGCGTCGCAGTACTCATTTAATTTTATTTTTAACTGTTGAGTTACTTCTTTAACGCGATTATTGAATAGCTTTTTTTGCGCTTCAAGCGCTTTTCGGCGATTATTTTCAATCACCAAATAGCTGCCAAGCAGCGTTATCAATAATAATAAAGCAAAGAAAACAACATACGTCATTTCGGTTTGATTTCCCTTGAAAAGGTAATAAATGAATTCAGCTTATTTTGCTCTAAAGTCTGAATGAGCGCAATAAAATTAATATAAACGACTACCCCAGTTGAGCTTAGTGCGAAGTACATGATAGTAAGAGTAGTCTTTGGGGTGGATCAGGCGCAGTTTTTTATCTGCTTTTTTAATTATCACTTCATCGCCAGGCAATACAGCAAGCACCACATGACTATCGCAGCTGACTTGTAAGCTGTCGGTATTCTCTAAGCTGAGCTTTAAGCGTACTTCGTTATCGGCATCAACCACTAATGGTCGGCTTGATAATGTATGCGGAAACATCGGTACTAATGAGATTGCATTTAGTTCTGGGGTCAAAATGGGCCCGCCACCCGACAGCGAATAGGCTGTTGAGCCCGTAGGGGTTGAGACAATTAAACCATCAGAGCGCTGAGAAAAAACAAAATCGTTATTAATGAAGGCTTCAAATTCAATCATGTGAGCGACTTTATCGGCATGTAAAACGGCTTCATTCACTGCTGAGTTAGCACTTTTTAATTCGCCATGGCGATAAACTGCAACTTCTAATAAAAAGCGTTTTTCTTCAAGATATTGACCACTTAATACTTGTTCTAAACTAGCTTCAAAGCCTTCTGGGTTTAAATCTGTTAGAAAGCCTAAATTGCCTCTGTTTACGCCTATAACAGCAACATCAAATCGGGCTAATACCCTTGCTGCGCCAAGCATATTACCATCACCTCCGACCACAATAGCGAGATCGGCACGTTCGCCAAGCTCAACCAGTTTGACTAACTTTTCCTTGGGGACATTGGTTAATTGATGACCTGTTCTCTGCTCTAATAACACGTCAAATCCTAACGCATTTAAAAAAGTGTATAAGCGCTGTAAAGTTGCAGCTGCACCACTGTGATTTGGTTTGCCAATTAAACCTATGGTTTTAAACGGTGATTCCATGATAAACGCATCAATAGTATTAATATCAGTAGAGTAACTCAAAAGTGACAAGTTTGAAAATAACCTTGAAATAAACTCACTACGCCCCGATATCCCCAGTATGCAGCAAGATGTAGATACTATGAATTTAAACCCTCGAGATCAGCAAATATTTTCCGCCGTGATGAGCCTGTACTGTAATGGTGAAGGTCAACCTGTCGCGTCAAGCCGTATTGCCAAGCAAAAAGGTATGGCTGTGTGTTCTGCAACAGTTAGAAATGCGATGTCGCGCCTAGAAAAAATAGGCCTGCTGTATTCACCGCATACTTCTGCTGGACGGGTACCTACTAATGCCGGATTTGATTATTGGCTAAGTGAATTTTTCCCTCTGTCGCAGATTGCGCAATATTGGCAGCCTGCACAAGCGCAATTAGTCGAGATGGCGCATGGTATAAGCCAGCGTTATCAGGTATGTTGCTGCGTTGGTCTGCCACAAGTAAGTTCTCAACACGTTTTTAGAGTTGAAGTATTAGATTTTGACAGCAATGATTGGCTTATTTTACTGTTAGATAGAGCAGGGCAAAGCCATAACATTTGTATTCATAAGCCGGATGATGCGTCTGACACCGTACGTTATCAATTCGCTACTTGGCTTAATACTGTATTCAGTCAGCAAACTTTAATGGAAGGCTTGTACCGTATGCAAGCAATGGCAAATACAGCACCACGAAATTGTCATGATTCGTTAAATCAATGGACCCGTGAGCTGAGCCATAAATTAGGCTCAGATAACAGTATCGTGGTCGGCGAAAATTATTTATATCGGCAAATTGACTGTGAACAAAGCTTAAATATTGGTGTCTCATTTTTGAACTTTGTAGAAGATAAGTTAGCTTTTAAAAATGGTGTGTCGGTTTTAAATACGTCACAATTGCCATTTACTGATTGTGACGAACTGATGGTGATCAGCGTGCCGTATTTTCAAAATCAAGAATATCAAAGTCGTTTTTGTGTAATTTGTCCTAAATCGGCGCAAATTGAAGCAATCATTCAAGAATTTAAATTAATCGAGTCATCTGGCTCTTGAATCTTTTGATTCAATCCCCATAATTACCGCAATTGAAAAGTATTGGAGCACTTAAATTATGTCTGAGCAGACAAAATCACCAGAGCAAGAAGTTGAATTAAACGAAGAATTAGAGCAAATGCAAGCAGACGTTGAAGCGGCTGTAGAAGCTGCTGACGCGCACGAAGGCGAAGAAGTTAGCCCTGAAGCTGAAATTGCTATGCTTTATGCTGAGCTTGAAGATGCGAAACAAACTATCGCAAACCAAAAAGATAGCGTAGTACGTGCCGCTGCAGACGTTGATAATATTCGTCGCCGTGCTGCACAAGATGTAGAAAAAGCGCATAAATTTGCACTTGAAAAGTTCGCTAACGAATTATTACCTGTTATTGATAATCTAGAACGTGCTATTGAGTTCTCAGACAAAGAAAACGAAACCTTAAAGCCATTGCTTGAAGGGATTGATATGACAGTTAAAAGCTTCAACGATGCGGTTGCAAAATTTGGTGTTGAAATTGTTAACCCACAAGGTGAGCAGTTTAATCCTGAATTCCACCAAGCAATGTCGATTCAACCAAGCAATGATGTAACACCTAACACTGTATTAGCAGTGATGCAAAAAGGGTATACATTAAATGGTCGTTTATTACGTCCTGCAATGGTGATGGTATCTAAAGCAGCTGAATAAAGAAGTCGCTTAGTAAAAAAATGCCCGTTAACTACGGGCATTTTTTTTGTTTCTAGCTCGGTGCCAAAGCTGGGCTATTAGTGTTAATACTAATGCGCTGAACATTAAGCTTGAAAATGGTACCGCACTTTGTGCATGCATTAAGGCTAAAATTGGACCGACTAATGCACCGCTGCCAAAGCGCAATGTACCAATAACCGCCGTAGCGGTGCCAGAACGCTCTTCAAACTGCATTAAGATCAATGCATCAGCATTACTAGCGGTAACCCCTAAACTCATCATCAGAGGAGCAATAGCTGCAACAATAAAATACAGCGATAGGTGTAATATGCTAAATGTGAGTAGGGCACTGCCAGCTACAAAGCCGACCGCTAATCCATAATACAGCATTTTTCGTGAACCAATACGTGGTACTAGGCGGGTATTTAAAAAGTTACCAAACATTAGCGCCATGACATTGAAAGCAAATAAAACACCAAATAATTGTTCTGATACTTTAAAGTAATCAAGGTATACAAAGGGCACTGCAGTTAAAAAGCAAAAAAAGCCGAATGAGACAAACATTGAGCTGGCTATATCTGCTCGGGTATCTTTATTTTTAAATACGGTTTTATAGCTATCGAAAAATAGTGCAAAGCCTTTCATCGGGCTTTTGAAAATAGGGATATCGATTAAGTATATTTGTACCAAGGCTAAAATAACAAAGCTGTAACTAGCCAGTACTAAAAAGATTGTTTGCCAGTGAGATAAGCCCATGATCATTGATCCAACCGTTGGCGCGACTAAGGGCGCTACCATCATGATCATCGATACATACGACATTCCTTTAGCAGTATCTTGTTTATAAATATGACGAATTATCCCTGGCACCACAACGGTTGCTGCAGCACCTGTGAATGCTTGTACTCCCCGCAAAGCCCAAAATAGGTGAATGTCATTACAAAAGGCCAATGCGACAGAGCTTAAGCCAAACAATGCTAAGCCGACCTTCGTTAACACGCGACGACCAATTTGATCTGCGATTGGGCCAAAAAATAGCATTCCCAGCGCATAGCCAGCTAAATATATGCTTAACGATATTTGTACATTAGGCATTGTGGTATTAAGGTCGTTAGCAATGACTAACATTGCCGGAAGATACATATCGATTGCCAGTGGCGTAATTGCAACAATACTGGCGAGTAAAGGTAATAGAATGCGTTTATTTAAAGAAACCGAGTCCTGCATGACTAACCCATTAAACAAAAAGAGGCTGCTATTGTAACAGCGACAATTAGTCTTGGGTACTTAGTTTGCATGCTAACTATCGCCTTTAACAGAAATATAACGCAACAGATGTTTTTACTGGCAGTCGATATATTCAATTGCAGGCTGGTTTGCTATTCTAAGAACAATTAAATTGTTAGTTAAGAGAATACAATGAAAAAATTAGTTTTGGCTGTGCTTGCCACCGCTGTATTAGCGGGTTGTAAAACATCACCAACAGGGCGCACGCAAATTGCGCTTTATTCTGATCAACAAATGAGTCAGATGGGTCAGCAAAGCTTTGCTGATATGAAAAAGAATCAAAAAATTAATAATAATCCTCAAGTAAATGCGTATGTAAAGTGTATTGCTGACGATGTGATTGCAGTATTACCGCAACAGTACGCAACTCAGGCGTGGGAAGTGGTGGTATTTGAAGACGATTCAGCTAACGCGTTTGCATTACCCGGTGGCTATATTGGTGTGCATACAGGGTTGTTAAAAGTGGCTGAAAATCAAGATCAGCTAGCAACCGTTATCGGGCACGAAGTAGGGCATGTAATTGCTGAGCACTCTAATGAACGCGTATCACAAAGTTCCTTGCTACAAACAGGTATGCAAGCTGGCAGTGCCGCACTTGAAATGGGCAATGTACAATATCGTAACGAAATTATGCAAGGTCTTGGTTTAGGTGCGCAGTACGGCGTTATTTTACCATTTAGTCGCTCTCATGAATCTGAGGCCGACCAAGTGGGTTTAGATTTAATGGCAAAAGCCGGATTTAATCCAAAAGAATCCGTAACACTTTGGCAGAATATGAGTAAAGCAGGCAGTGGTAATACACCTGAATTTATGTCTACTCACCCAGCACCGGCTAACCGCATTAAAGAGCTACAAGCAAAATTACCACAAGCATTAAATGAGCAAAAAGCAGCAAAAGCGGCGGGTAAAAACCCACAATGTAAGCTGTAATAAACTTTTTTGGTGATATAAAAAAAGCCTGTGAACTGATGTTCACAGGCTTTTATTATTCTAAACGCTAGTTATGCGTTTTCAACAGCAGTACGTGGATCTACGTATGGCATGTTGAAGGCTTCAGCAACTTCTTTGTAAGTTACTTGGCCTTTGATCACGTTAAGACCTTTAAGGAAATTAGCGTCATCTAGTAATGCTTTCTTATAACCTTTGTTTGCAAGGTTAATGATGAAAGGCAATGTTGCATTGTTAAGTGCGAAAGTAGATGTACGTGGTACAGCACCTGGCATGTTAGCAACACAGTAGTGAACAACGTCATCAACGATGAAGGTCGGATCAGCGTGAGTTGTTGCTTTAGACGTTGCGATACAACCACCTTGGTCAATTGCAACATCAACAATTGCAGAGCCAGGCTTCATTGCTTTAATGTGTTCAGCAGTAACTAGTTTAGGTGCAGCAGCGCCAGGGATAAGTACGCCACCAATTACTAGGTCAGCTTCAAGTACATGCTTTTCAAGTGCATCAGCTGTTGAGTAAATCGCTTTAACTTTATTACCAAACTGAGCGTCAAGTGCGCGTAGTACGTCAATGTTACGATCAAGTACGACAACTTCAGCACCAAGGCCAACAGCCATTTGTGCTGCGCTACGACCAACCATGCCGCCGCCAATAACAACAACTTTAGCTGGCTCAACACCCGGTACGCCGCCAAGTAGCATGCCACGACCATGGTTTGATTTTTCAAGCGCTTGTGCACCAGCTTGAATAGACATACGACCAGCAACTTCACTCATAGGCGCAAGTAGTGGCAAACCACCGCGTGAATCAGTTACTGTTTCGTATGCGATACAAATTGCTTTGCTTTTGATTAGGTCTTCAGTTTGTGGAAGATCTGGTGCAAGGTGTAAGTAAGTGAAAAGAATTTGGTCTTCACGTAGCATTGCACGTTCAACGGCTTGTGGCTCTTTTACTTTTATAATCATCTCTGCTGTTGCGAAAACCTCAGCAGCAGTTGCTAGAATTTCTGCACCTGCCAGTGTGTAATCTTCGTTAGTGAAGCCAATGCCCATACCTGCATCAGATTCAACAAAAACTTGGTGGCCGTGGTTTACTAACTCACGAACACTAGCAGGGACCATACCTACACGGTATTCATGGTTTTTTATTTCTTTAGGTACACCGATAATCATAATATTGCCTTAATAGAACGGGATAAAATTTTTCACTATTATATTCATGTACAGGCAGTGTGTCTCACCTTTTTTAATCGGTATTCTAGTGATATAATCTGAAAACACCGTTTAAACAGTACAAAAAACTAGTCGTTATTATGCATGAGTTATTAGACCGTATTGACCGTAAGATTTTAATAGAGCTACAGCACGATGGCCGAGTGTCTAATGTTGAATTAGCTCGACGTGTGGGGCTCAGTGCAACGCCCTGTTTAGAGCGTGTAAAAAAGCTCGAACGCGAAGGTTACATCGTCGGTTATAAAGCCGTGGTTGACCCTGCTAAACTTGGGCAAGGTTTATCGGTGTACGTCGAAGTGACAATCACGAAAACATCACCTGATGTGTTTGATGAATTTAGTGCTGCAGTTAAAAAGCATGATGAAATTATCGAATGCCATTTAGTCTCGGGTAACTTTGACTTTTTACTAAAAACCCGCGTAAATGATATGTCTGAATATCGTGGTGTATTAGGGGATATTCTGCTCAAGCTTCCGAACGTTAGTGAAAGCCGTACCTATGTTGTTATGGAAGAAGTAAAAGGCGAGCAAGGGGTGATTATTCGCCCATATATCGGCTGAATTATGCGCCATTTTTTAGTAACTACTTAAGTTGTATTATTGATACATGCGCGATTAATAAAAACCTGTTCATAATCAGGCCATCATGGTTAAGATAAAGTGCAACAAAAAGTATTTCCTGCTAAGGTATTCCATTGCTAAGAATGAGTACAAAGAAGTACAAAGAAAAATGAGGAATAGCGAGTTATGCGCCTAAACGGTGTACAAAGACTATTAGAAACCGGTTTAATAATTAGCACCTTTGCCGCAATATTTATATTGTGTGCGCTGGTAAGCTTTGATCCTGCTGATCCGAGTTGGTCGCAAACAGGTTATGACAATGTAAGAAACATAACTGGAGCTGCAGGTGCGTGGATCGCCGATATTTTATTGCTGACATTTGGCTGGTTAGCTTATTTTGTGCCAGCTGCACTGCAAATATTTGGCTACTTATTATTTAAGCAACCTCATAGAATATTTCAACTCGACTATACAACGCTATCGCTTAGAGTGATTGGTTTTGCATTATTTATTACCTCAGCGACGGCTATCAGTAGTATTAATTTTGATGATATTTATAATTTTTCATCCGGTGGGGTAGTCGGTGATGTGATAGCTTCAGCGATGATGCCTGCATTTAACTTTACCGGTACCTCGATTTTATTATTATGTTTCTTTTTTGCTGGATTAACATTATTAACAGGCGTGTCGTGGGTGCAATGTGTCGATTTTATTGGCGATTTGATCATGCGAGGTTATCGTTTTATTGCCCATCACTTAAAAGCATGGTTACAACGCGAACGCACTGCAAATACTGAAGTTGTAATTGAACAAGACCCTGTTAATGAGCAACAGACACGTAAAGAAACACCCGCCATTCGCTTTTCAGAACCAAAAGTGGATAGTGATAGTGCGGTGTCAAATCAAGACTCTCATCCTGCATTTGATGATTTGGATGATATTCTGGATCAAGAAATTAATTTTAGCGCCATTGATGATGAACCAATGGACACTGCGGCTGCCTTAAATGCGCTTGATCAAAGCCATGTTACTGAGCCTGAAAAACCAGTTACTACTGTGGTTTCGCCAGCAAGACCAATGCCAAAACCAAAGAGTACCTATCAGCCTCCACCTACCGCAAAAGAAAAGTTTGAGCAGCTACTCGAAGAAAAGCCGCCAAGTACGCCATTACCTACGCTTGATTTGTTAGATAGACCTGATAAAGCCAAAAACCCAATTTCACCAGAAGAGCTTGAAGCTGTATCGAGGTTAGTTGAAACTAAACTCCTTGATTTTAACGTTCAAGCTACGGTTGTTGCCGTATACCCTGGACCTGTTGTAACCCGTTTTGAGCTTGATTTAGCGCCGGGTATTAAAGTTTCTAAAATTACTGGTCTTGCTAAAGATTTAGCCCGCTCGCTATCAGCGGTTAGTGTCCGAGTGGTTGAAGTTATTCCGGGTAAAACCTATGTAGGGATTGAATTACCGAATAAACACCGTGAAATAGTGCGGTTATCAGAAGTAATCGACGCGCCAAAATTTGAGCAAAATCCATCGCCACTGACTATGGTCTTAGGTAAAGATATTGCCGGTGAGCCAATCTGTGCTGATTTGGGTAAAATGCCGCATTTACTGGTGGCAGGTACCACAGGTTCTGGTAAGTCAGTGGGCGTTAATGTAATGATATTAAGCTTACTGTACAAATCAGGCCCTGATGATGTGCGTATGATAATGATTGACCCGAAAATGTTGGAACTTTCTGTTTACGAAGGTATCCCACATTTACTGTGTGAAGTGGTCACCGATATGAAAGAAGCTGCCAATGCGCTGCGTTGGTGTGTAGGTGAGATGGAACGTCGTTATAAGTTAATGTCGGCGTTAGGTGTTCGTAACTTAAAAGGTTACAACCAAAAGGTATTGGATGCGAAAGAGGCGGGTTACCCGATTCTCGATCCATTATTTAAAGATACTGATGGTATGAAAGAAGGACCAGACGAGTTAGGTAAGTTACCGAGTATCGTGGTGGTGATTGACGAATTTGCTGACATGATGATGATTGTTGGTAAAAAAGTTGAAGAGCTAATTGCCCGTATTGCGCAAAAAGCCCGAGCGGCAGGTATTCATTTAATACTAGCAACACAGCGCCCATCGGTTGATGTAATTACTGGTTTAATTAAAGCGAATATCCCAACGCGAATGGCGTTTCAGGTATCAAGTAAAATTGACTCGCGTACCATCTTAGATCAACAAGGCGCAGAAAACCTGCTAGGTATGGGTGATATGCTCTATTTACCGCCGGGCACCAGCGTACCGATACGTGTACATGGCGCGTTTGTTGATGACCATGAAGTACATGCGGTGGTGAATGACTGGAAAGCACGTGCAAAACCAAATTATATAGACGAAATTTTAAATGGTGACGCCACTGAGGATATTTTATTGCCGGGCGAAGCCAGTGAAAACGCGGATGAAGAATCAGATCCGCTTTATGATGAAGCCGTGTCATTTGTTGTTGAAACAGGCAAAGTGTCAGTTTCAAGTGTGCAGCGAAAATTACGTGTTGGTTACAACCGTGCCGCACGTTTAGTTGAACAAATGGAAACATCGGGTATTGTAAGCGCACCAGGTCATAACGGTGCCCGAGATGTATTAGTGCCCAATGGTGGAGCAAATTAAATGAAACAAATTAAATATTTAGCCTTAGCAATTAGCTGTTTTTTATCAGCATCAGTATTTGCAAGTGACAGTGCAACGGATGACAGCCAAGCATTACAAGATAAACTGGCCGGTTTAAAGAGTTTTCAAGCGCAATTTGCGCAGCAAGTTAATGACGACCAAGGTCAATCAATTATGCAAGGTGAAGGTACTATCGCCTTACAACAGCCAATGATGATCCGTTGGCAACAAGCGAGCCCTGATGACACGTTATTTGTATCAAATGGCGATAAAACCTATTACTTCGACAGCTTTGCTGAGCAAGTAACGATTATGAATACTCACAGTTTGATTGATTCAACACCGTTTGTATTACTCACCTCCAAAGATCCGGCGCAATGGCAAAAGTACCAAGTACACGCCACGGATACTGGGTTCAGTGTTACACCTAATAAAGGCGTTGAAAGCCAAGTTGAACAGCTGGATATTGTGTTTGCAGCAGATAAAGTAGGCTTAGCGTCATTATTGGTTAAAGACAGCTCCGGGCAATCATCTACATTTACTTTTAGCGACACTAAAGTAAATCAAAGCCTTGCTACTTCAACCTTTGAGTTTAGTATTCCTGAAGGCGTTGAAATAGACGATCAAAGTCAAGGTGAGTAATTTAGGCTTTAATTTTGGCCCGGATGTGCGCCCACTTGCTGCGCGCATGCGACCAACCAGTTTAGATCAGTATATTGGCCAGCAACATCTATTAAGCCAAGATAAGCCTCTCTATCAAGCTATTTTAGCAGGGCGTTGCCACAGTCTTATTTTGTGGGGGCCGCCGGGCGTTGGTAAAACTACCTTAGCGCAAATTATTGCCAACCATGCCGATGCGGCGCTGATTCAAATGTCGGCGGTAACGGCAGGCATTAAAGATATTCGTGATGCGGTGAGTGAAGCGCGTACTAACCTTGAAGGTCGTGGCCAACGTACCTTACTGTTTGTTGACGAAGTACATCGTTTTAATAAATCTCAGCAAGATGCGTTTTTACCACATATAGAGGATGGTACCTTTATTTTTGTTGGTGCCACCACCGAGAATCCCTCGTTTGCACTAAACAATGCGATTTTATCGCGAGCACGAGTATATGTCCTTAAATCGCTGCAAGACACTGATTTGCATCTTGTTATTGAGCGAGCGCTTGCAATCGATGATGAACTGAAAAATAAAACGGTGGTACTTGCACAAAATGCTAAACAAGCGTTGTGCCAAGCCAGTGATGGCGATGCTCGTAAAGTGCTTAATTTACTTGAGCAGGCGATTGATTTAACCGTAGAGCAAAACGGCCAATACCTAGTTGATGAGCACGTACTCAGTCAAGTATTGCCAACGCATTTAGCCAAGTATGACAAAGGGGGGGATGAATTTTACGATTTGATCTCAGCCTTTCATAAGTCAGTTCGAGGTAGCTCCCCAGATGGTGCTTTGTATTGGTATTGTCGTATTTTAGCCGGTGGCGGCGATCCGCTGTATGTTGCAAGGCGGTTACTCGCCATCGCCACTGAAGATATTGGTAATGCTGATCCGCGTGCCATGGAAGTGGCCCTCAATGCATGGGATATATTTCAGCGAGTTGGACCAAGTGAAGGCGAGCGTGCAATTGCACAAGCTACGATTTACCTAGCTAGCGCACCGAAGAGTAATGCGGTGTACGCGGCGTTTAATCAAGCCAAAGCGGATGCGCAGAACGAGCCAAGTTACCCGGTGCCAGAGCATTTACGTAATGCACCAACCAACTTAATGAAAGACTTAGGCTATGGTGCTGAATATCGCTATGCGCACAATGAAGAAGGCGCCTATGCTGCAGGAGAAAAGTACTTTCCAGAGCAGATAGCCGATAAGCAATATTACTTTCCAACGGATCGTGGCTTAGAACAAAAAATAAAGCAAAAGCTCGACTATTTAAAAGAGCGCGATCATCACAGTGACATAAAACGCTATGACAAGCCTTAAGATATATCTCATGATTGCCGCAGGAGGAGCCTCAGGCGCCTGTTTACGGTTTTTTATTAGTGAAACCATGCTAAAACTACTTGGTAGGGGATTCCCTTTTGGCACGTTGACGGTTAATATTCTTGGTTCATTGTTGATGGGCGTATTATACGGTTTGATAGAGCGCGAAATTATCACCGTTAGCCCCGCTAAAACCCTTATAGGGATTGGCTTTCTAGGTGCTTTGACCACCTTCTCGACATTTTCAATGGATTCGTTGTTGTTATTACAACAAGGTCACTTTTTTAAAATGGCCCTCAATATCACCTTAAATGTGGTGGTGTGTATTTTTATGGCTTGGCTGGGCCTTCAGCTGGTAATGCAAAAAGGTTAAAAACTAACATGTTAGATTCTAAATTATTACGTCAAGATCTCGAGCAAACAGCTGCGCGTCTAGCAGCACGTGGTTACGAGCTAGATACTGCGACTGTCAGCGCACTTGAAGAAAAACGCAAAACATTACAAGTAAAAACACAAGAATTACAAAGTGAGCGTAACAGTAGCTCCAAAGCGATTGGCCAAGCTAAAGCTAAAGGCGAAGATGCACAACCATTGTTAGATGCAGTAAGCAACTTAGGCGCGCAACTTGATAGTGTTAAAGCTGAGCAAGACGCTATTTTAGAAGAGCTTAAGCAAATTTCTTTAGCTATCCCAAATTTACCTGATGAATCAGTACCAGCGGGCGCTGATGAATCTGACAACGTTGAGATTTCAACCTGGGGCGAGCCTAAAAAGTATGATTTTGCAGTAAAAGATCATGTAGACTTAGGACAAGATTTAAACGGCCTTGATTTTGAAATGGGCGTTAAAATTACCGGTTCACGCTTTACTGTAATGCGCGGCGCAATGGCCCGCATGCACCGTGCACTAGTGCAATTTATGCTAGACACGCATACAGATAAAAACGGTTATACAGAAATGTACGTACCGTATTTAGTAAACCGCGACAGTTTATACGGTACAGGTCAATTACCTAAGTTTGCAGAAGACTTATTCCACACTAAAGGTCTTGTAAATGATGACGGTGAAGAGCAAGAAGGTTTTAGCTTAATTCCTACTGCAGAAGTACCACTGACAAACAGCGCGCGTGACGAAATTTACGACGAAAAAGATTTACCAATTCGTTTAACTGCCCACACTCCGTGTTTTAGAAGTGAAGCTGGCAGTTATGGCCGTGATACTCGTGGCCTTATTCGTCAGCACCAGTTCGATAAAGTTGAGCTAGTACAGCTGGTAAAACCAGAAGATTCAATGCAAGCATTGGAAGAGCTAACAGGTCACGCAGAGCAAATATTACAAGCACTAGAGCTACCATACCGTAAAGTAATTTTATGTATGGGTGACATGGGCTTTGGCTCAGCAAAAACCTACGATTTAGAAGTATGGTTACCAGCGCAAGATACCTACCGTGAAATCTCATCATGTTCAAACATGGTTGATTTCCAAGCGCGCCGTATGCAAGCACGTTTTCGTCGCAATGGTGAGAAAAAGCCAGAGTTATTGCATACACTAAACGGTTCGGGTTTAGCGGTTGGCCGTACTCTAGTAGCAATACTTGAAAACTACCAACAAGCGGATGGTTCAGTAGTCGTGCCTGAAGTACTTCGTTCATATATGAACGGCCTTGAAGTAATTAAATAAGCTTTAGAGCTGTAAGTTTTAAGCCGTAAGCTTTAAGAAGAGAAGCCGCTGTTTGTAATGAACAGCGGCTTTTTTATTGAGGGTTTTAGTTAGCAAGTTAGCGAGAGTAAAGTTAGCGCGCTGTGAGATTAACTCGGTGTTAAACCATCACGTAGGAATAAGCTTTAACCATGATCGGGTCAAGCTCATCTGTAGGTCGTGCTTTAGCGCGTTAATTTATATAAGAAACTTAGCACATTCAATGCCTGTGCTCGCGTGCCTTGCCCTACATTTTGCGAGTTTATTAAATGGTTTAAGTATGATTCCATTTTAAAAGTCGTTTTGGTGTATTTTAACCATGGTAATTTTATAACATGCGTAATTGTATGTTTACATTGGAGTTGTTTAGTGGAATTATGAAGCTATGTAATATACGCCGTTTTGGGGTGTTATAACCCCCAAAAGTGGTGTTCAATAAGCCGTTATTTTTCAAAAGTTGAGCTATGTGGAATCAAACTGATAATGGAGATACCATCGGAACGATAGGTTCTGAAATAGGTGAAATAATTAAGGATGAGGAGCATTCTAAAGGTGCCCGTCTAACTTTGGAAAAAGGTGGTGATATTGCGCCATATTCTATAACTAGTGGGGTGTATGGTTGCTTCTTTCATACAACTTACTTATCAACCCTCGAAGAGGGTGTAAGCGAGTTAGATGCTATGAAAGCTGAAATATCAGAGTTCTTTGATACTGAAACGACAGGTAATGAAGAGCATGATTGGATTGTGGCATTTGTTGGTAAGCATTGAAAACTAACAAACCCTTAAACCACAAAGGGCGCAAAACAGCAGGCTTGCGCTCCTTCGTCGCTAATTTTAGCCTGTATTTTGCGCTGGTTAAGCGAGGCGTTGCTCTTAAAGGATTGAGTTTTTCGATACGATTATGCGAAAAATAGAATTTCAGAGGCAATCAAGGAACTTTGTATCGCCCTGGGGATGTTAAAATTAGATTGCTACTTGTTAACAATTTAACGGGTAGTCTTAATCCTAGCCACTTCCCTGATAAGCTATTGCCTTTATGGTTGGATATTAAAAAAAACATGTCTAAACATGGCCCAATGACAAACTATGCAGGTAAAGCTGTTGGCGGTGCTGTTGCAAATATAATGAGGAAAAGTCGTAATTCTACAGGTGTAAAAATAGCTGAAAAGCTCTACGAATTACATGAGAAATTCCAGCAAGAGTACTGAGCAGTTAAAACATATCAGCCTTAACTCTATCAATAGGCGCTACTGTTCTTTTTGACCGTTTTTATAAATTGACGATCAATCCTAAATCAATAAACAAGTTCGTTTTCTTCGTCTGTCGATGCGGCTGTTAAGCAAGCAGCTTACGGCAAACACATATAAGAAGCGCGACAGAATAGCCCTTACGTTATTAGCACAGCATTTGCTTATTTGTCCTCCTGTGAGTAAATCACTTAAAACCATTTTGCACAAAGAGAAGTGAATGAGGGTGAATGAGGGTAAATGAGAAAACAAAAAGAATATTTTAATTTTCGGGCTAAGACCTAGTCACTTCCCTAGACCCTAGCACCTTTAACTTCAACCTCTTAAGCGCAGCGCCTCTAAAACTCTTTGTGAATAATTCACAAAATTTTTTGCACAAAGAGAATGAGAAGTAAATGAGGATGAACGTGAAGGCTTAATATTGATATGTAAAACACGATGCATTAATAAAAGTAAGCCCTTATCACCTAAAATAAGCCACTTAAAGACCTGTGATACCTGCCAAAACGCCAATTAAAGCAACAGCAAATCCTCTTTTTATATTTTACGAAAAATTGAAGTAACTAATTGAATCAAAATAGGAACTCGGCTATGGTAAAGCATCAATAAAAATAAATTAAAAACGAGTTATTCTACAGGCTCGTTATGTGCCACTAGATAAATGAAATACCTGTTAATATTTTTAGTCAATTTTATAGCCTTAAGCGCATCGGTGATGAGACTGTTGTCAACTTGTATGTGGGGCTGTCCTAGTACAGGTGTGCAGTTGACGTTTAAAATATCCAGTGGCTTACTATTCACAAGCCAGATTCTTATTGCTGTATTATGGTTTACTAGCAAAAGCAGAGTTGGAAGAAATATAGATGGTGAATAACCATTGCCCGGCACATAACAAGCCAATGTTGTACAGCCAGCCAGCAAGCTGGCTTGGGGAAATTAATCGCTGGCACTTAGTGCCAAAACACTCACAATTTCCCCAAATTGTAGAGTTATAACTACTCGCAAGTTCGGCTGTATTATCGATATCACGGAGAGATAAAATTAATAAACTCATCACAAAAGAACACAAACTATTATTGGTTCTGATTATATCAATGCTTTTTGCTGTTTTTATTGTTAAATGGGTAAAGGAAGATAGCCCCATTTATAGGCCGTTAATTCAAGATATGCGGTTGGTTGACTCTGTTAAAATTGCGGACGTACTAGAGCAAGAACGTATTTATTACTATGCCGATGTAAAAAATCATATGCTTTACGTCAACCAGGAACAATCCGAGTTAGCTCGAGTTTCACTTGCTAAAATTGGTATTGTTATTGAATACCCTAAAATTACTAAGCACACAGATCTGAATAAGGCTTACGACGAATTCATCAAACAAAAAAAGATGGATGAGGAAACGGGAGAAATATGGCAAAGACCATGGTTTTTTAGACTAATTAAGTTAGTTATGGGGGCGTTGGTAATTATTATTTTAATTCTTGCAGTAGTTCGTCCAGTACTAGCTTCAATAATTTATGACGAAGATGAAAAGTAGTAACTATAAGTTGCTTAAACGGAATAAAAACAGATGGCCATTGCTTCGCGATTATACCCAACAATTTTTATCTGCTTAGCAAGGTATATATGAGTAGAGTATGAGATTAACCTTTGGCACACTTTTACTGTTTTTTAGTATGAAGCTTTTGGCAGATGAGTCTCCAAGTTCAATTTTGGATTCATTATTGGATAACTGTACCACTACACAGTTAGTAAAATAATGCTGCTATCATCATAAAATTATTTTTGTTTCCATCATTCATTCTATAAAACTTTAACTAGTGCGCAGAGTTAAATAAGGGTGTTATAGTTTACTTTTGATTAATCGAGTTTTTAACAAGGATTGTTTTATAATGTATAAGCACCTATTTATATTCACTTTTATTTTTTTAGTTTCAGCGTGCCAATCGGTTCAAAGGGGAGGTGCTGTTCCTTTAGGTTCAAATGAAAAAATTAAACTAGATGTATTAAATATCGATTGGAATGATTGGAGTTTAGCTATAGGGGATCGAAGAATTGAAGGTTCAGGTTTTGTTATTACTAATTGGGTTAATACGTCGGATGATGTAGGGCTGCGTTATGGGGTTCTTGGCGTTATAGCATCTGATTTGTCTAATGAAAAGCACATGAAAGGCAGTTTAGAGCTCGACTTAAAAGAGAACTTTGATTTAGCGAGCACTTTGTTGAATTCGCTAAATAGCATTCAAATTTTAAAAGAATCAGTAAAGTCTATTCACTTAAATGAAAATCTTCATAAACAAGTTATAACACTTGAGCCATGGTGCGTCATTTTTACCGACGAAAAAAGCACAAGGTTTTTACCTCAGCTCAAAGCCGTCCTTAAGTCTAAAACAGGTAAAGTAATTTGGGAAGGCAACTATGGGCCAATGAATCCAAGTAAGCCTTTTATTTTAGGCAACTCGATGACTCACGACGATATTAAAACATTACAGACTCAATTAGATGTTGCCTATGAGGAGATTGCAAACCAGTTACTTGCAAATATTCAAGGCAAAGGAAGTTATGTCAGTAAAGAAGAAAGTGAAAAGTTCACTAACGATTTATTAAATAGCATAACCATTGAAATAGACGAAAGCCAATTTAACTAACTCACCTTGATTGTATTTAATCAGAAATATGCATCGCAAAAACCAATAAAGTCAGGTCTTTCTTTTTGACTTTCGCTCAAACAGCAAAAAATAAGACCTGATAATCATATAAAAAGCTCGTCGAGTATTTAGATACAGTTGTGTTGAACGATCTAGTCAAGCTAATCACTTTGGCGTTATCAGCAGCAATTTTGCATCTTTTCCATCGGTTAACACCGCGATATTACCCTCGGTTGTAACAAATACATCCCGCAAACGCCCAGTTACCTCTGGTAAAACATGAGTCTGGGTAAGTTCACCATTCGCTAAATTAACGCTGTAGAGCTTTTTATCGACCAGCGTAGTGATTAGCACATGCTGTTGTAGTGAGGGAAAAGCTAAATGCTTTGAGCCATAATAAGCCATGCCAGAAGGGGCGATTGAGGGCGTCCAATCAACCGTTGGTTTAGCCATTCCAGGGTATTCTCTAAACGGTGAAATACGTGCTTGTGAGTAATCATCTCCGTTGGTGATCACCGGCCAGCCGTAATTGGTGCTTGGGGTTAAATAGTTTAGTTCGTCGCCGCCTGCGGGGCCGTGTTCGTGGCTAACAATTTGCTGTGTATCGTAATCATAAACCAAGCCTTGCAAGTTACGGTGCCCGAGTGAGTACACAGCATGAGCTGCAGGATTTTTGTGATTAATAAATGGGTTATCGTTTGGTATCGTGCCGTTTAAGTTTATGCGTAATGTTTTGCCAAGTTGACTGGTCATAACCTGTGCTTGCTCACGGTAGTCAAAGCCATCGCCACTTGAAAATAATAAGGTATTATCGGGTAGGACAAGGGCGCGGCCTGAGTAATGTTGTGGTGTGTCTTTATCAGTGGCAACTTTATAAATAATTTTTGGCGTTGAAAATTGCGCACCATCAAACGTAGCTTTGGCAATAACGAGCCTGTTTGCATCAAGCTCACCTTGAGCGTAAGTGAATATAATTTCTTTTGATTCACTGTAATTTGGCGAAAGCACTATATCGAGTAGGCCGCCTTGGCCTGCAACGTATAAGCCCTCGAAATCTAGTTTAACTCGGGTTTGTTGGTTGTTTTTAATGATAACAATATGGCCATCACGTTCTGTGACTAACCAGGTATTGTTTGGAAGTTTAACCATGCTCCACGGTGAATTGAGTCCCGTTGCTAAGGTATCAGCAGTGTATTGCTGTTTTGGTAGCTCGGCACTGGCGTTACAAGAAAATGCTAAAAGCGAGAGTAGAGTAATACAATGTAGAGATTGTTTACCCTGCAAGCCTTTGCTACTGTAAGAAAAAAGTTTCATTTTAAGTTGAGATAACCATGTCGTTTTTAACACGTATACTCCCTTCATTTTTAGTTTCTTGGTTACTTACATTTACACTCGCTAGCTTGTTTCATAGTCAATACGTTGTCAATCAATTAGTTAATGTGGGTGTTGTGGTGGGCTTTAATGACAGTGTTAACTTAACCCTTGAAGATTGGCTCGGCTTGCTACCGACCTATGGCGCTATTATTGCTATTGCACTTGCCATCGCGTTTTTGGTTACCTGGCTTATTGCTAAAAAAGTTAAAAAACAAGGTGCGCAATTATTTGTAATTGCGGGTATTGTGGCGTTTGCTTCGGCTTTAATTGCTATTGAGTCAATTATGAATATTACTATTATAGCGGGCGCAAGAGGCTGGGGTTTTTATATGCAGCTGCTTGCAGGGGCTGTAGGGGGTTATGTTTTTGCTAAGTTGAGCAATGGTTGTCATAGTAAAAATGAAATCATCTAGTTTTACACAGAGATAATCATTAAGGTTTTTAATTATTCCTTAAGATTTAATGCGCAGCGGATGCAAAGCTATAGAAATAACCAGAGGCCTCACCTTTGTAGCTTGTCAATTAATTGAGGCTTGAACTTGTTGGTTGGTATTGTCCTTGTTGCATAAAGTCTTCTAAAAACCATGCAGCAAACTCATGTCGGCCTTCTACATCGGCTTTGCTGTAAATATCGGACGCTTGTTGACGAACGGTTTTTTCTTTTGTGCTTCTTAGTGCGCTTATTTCTTTAAAGCTTAAGCCTTTAAGTAACAACATCGCGACTTCTTGCTCACTGCGGGTCAATGTCCACTGTGAAAATTGGGTTTGAATAACGCCGCTGTATTCATGGCGCGCATCCATCATTGCCTGTGATATGTTTTTAAGTTCTTTTTTTGAATGTACTAATTCTTGTTTCAGCGCATTAATATTTGCAGTACGCGCACGAATGTCTCTAATTAAGTAAATAGCACAGGCTGCAGAGATAACTACGATCAAGCCTTCGGAAAAAATATGCCACTGCGGCACCCCTAAACGTATATCTGTTAGCACATCAAAAAAATTCAACACCATTATTACTAACAATGTAGCCGCTATTAGCTTATCTCTCATTAAAACCTCTACTATCAATGCATTATAATTACAATGGACAAATGTACCATGCTGTAAATTAAGCTGTTTTTAGGAACATTACGGCGTATGCCTGATGATTTAACAGCATAAAAAAGTCATGGTTGATTCTATAAAATTAATCAAATGTGAACAAACGAAATGCTGTTAAATTCTACAAAAAAAATGCGTCATTTTTTGCGTATTCAATATACGTTATTTTTCTTCTCTACGGTGGCTTTATTAACATTTAATCCTGTGTTTGCTTCGCAAAATTTAGCACCTGTAGGGCTTTCGTCACTCAGTGGTTTTGATGTTGAATTTGCGCCGATTCAAAAAACAGAGTTTATTAACGGGCAAAGTTTAATTGGTGAAGTCAATTTCAAACCAGGTGTCAATTATACGGTGCTGTTTGCGTTTGATGTACAGCAGGTTCGTTACTTATACCCTAACGGCAGTATGGTGGAAAAAGGCGCCACTATCGCAAGCGTTGAGGGCAGTGATGTACACCATTTTTTAGATGCCTATCAATCAGCAAAAGATATGCTCGCTATTGCTAAAAGCCATTACGACATAAACCAACAGCACTTAAAAAACAAAATAATAAGAAGCTCTGAATGGGTTGAAATCACAAAAAGCTATTTTGAAGCCAAGCTAAACTTTGAACATATGCAACATCAAATGGCATTTTTAAACATTGATGATAATGAAAACGTGACCTTAGTGAGTCCAAAAACGGGCATTTTAAAACTCACCAATGAGTCGGGAAACCGTATGATGGGTGACACCGCGTTTGATATTATCGATGCAAGTAGTATTCGCGTTAAGATTAAAGTCCCTCTTAGTTTTACCAACACGTTAGCGCATTTTAAGCTGTCACAACATTGCAGCTTAAATATTGAGAGCTATGACAGTATTGCAGATAAATACCATCAAATTGTGTGGGCGTCACCAAGCTCGAATGAATGCCAGCTGACACTGGGGCAAACTATCAAAGTCACACCGGTAAATAAATTAACGGGCTTTAAAATAGCAAAGTCAGCGGTGTTTGAATTTGAAGATGTTAATTACATTGCTTTGAAGTCTGGCGATAACCTTGAGTTACTACCGATTGAGCTCAAAGGTACACAAGGCAAAGACTATGTATTTACTGCCAATAAAAACCTAGATGATCAGCAGGTACTAATAAGCTCGGTAAGTGCGCTACAAGGTATGTTGCTTCACTTAGGGAGAGAGTAAATGTTAAACCAGCTTATTAAGTTTTCACTTACTCAGCGTTTGTTTGTTAGTATTTTTGTTATTGTTGCTATGGCCATTGGCGCTAAATCTTGGTTAAGTATTCCGGTGGATGCTTTTCCAGAAATATCACCCACTCAAGTTAAAATAGTTTACAAATTACCCGGCATGAACGCCCTTGAAATAGAATCGCAAGTAACACGGGTGATTGAAACCGAATTACTGGGTATTCCGTCACAGCAAATGCTGCGCTCTACCACTAAGTATTCTATTACCGATATTACCATTGACTTTGAAGAGGGCACCGACATTTATTGGGCCCGTCAGCAAGTTAATGAGCGTTTATTAAATATTTTACCCACCTTGCCCAGTAATATTAGTGGCGGCATGGCGCCAATGAGCACGCCTTTGAGCGAGGTGTTCATGTTTACCATAGAAAGTACTCACTTATCGCTGATTGAAAAAAGAGAGCTTTTAGATTGGCAAATTCGTCCATTATTGCGCACTGTAACCGGCGTTGCTGACGTAAATAGCCTTGGCGGCTTTTCAAAAACCTATGAAATACTTCCCAATACTTTATTGATGCAACAGCATCAAGTCAGCTTTGATGAAATGAAGTTAGCAATCACGCAAACGAATCAAAACGGTGGCATAGGGCGCTTAGAAAAAGGCAACGACACCTTAATTTTGCGCACTGAGGGCAAATACAACGATATAACCGCCATTGAAAATACCGTGATTAAGTCCACTCAAAATAAGGTTATTCGGTTAAGTGATATTGCCACGGTACACGTTGGCAGTTTAACCCGTTATGGCGCAGTCACTAAAAACAGTGAAGAGGCGGTACAAGGGCTTATAATTGCGCTTAAAAATAGTAATACAGCGCAAGTTGTTGCAGATGTAAAAGATAAACTTCGCACCATTGAAGCTTCATTACCGCAAGGCACAAAAATTAATGTGTTTTACGACCGCTCTAACTTAATAAATACCGCAATTAGCACCATTACCAGCGCATTAGGCCAAGCGATTATTTTAGTGATAGTGCTACTTGCCTTGTTTTTAGGTGATATTCGCTCTTCATTGGTGGTGTCTTTGTCTTTACCTATGTCGGCATTGCTGACATTTATAATGATGAAGCAGTTTGATTTATCGGCTAATTTAATGAGTTTAGGCGGCTTAGTGATTGCCATTGGTATGCTGGTGGACTCATCGGTAGTTATTGTTGAAAACATAGTTAATCGGTTGGCTAACAATCAGCACCTCCCTCGGCTGCATGTTATTTATCGCGCATGTAAAGAAGTCGCGGCGCCAGTGTTCTCAGGCACAATTATTATAATTATCGTGTTTTCACCGCTATTAATGCTTACAGGGTTAGAAGGCAAGTTATTTACCCCAGTGGCGTTAACTATCGTGTTTGCAATGCTAAGTGCGCTGTTGTTGTCGTTAACGGTTATTCCAATTTTAGCCTCATTGTTATTAAAAAATGAACCCGTAACCCAGCCTAAAATGGTCACGCTATTACAAGGTTTTTATACTAAAACACTTGCCCAAGCAATTAAAAAGCCGGTGGCTATTAGTGTTATATCAGTTGCTGTTTTAGTGCTCAGTGGGGTGTTATTTCAGGGGCTTGGTAAAAGCTTTATGCCCGTTTTAGATGAAGGCGACATTATTGTGCAACTGGAAAAATCGCCGAGTATTTCCTTGCAAGCCTCGCTGGATATCGATAAACAAATTGAAGCCACACTGCTAAAAAACACCCCAGAAATCGTACAAATTGTTGCCCGTACCGGCTCCGATGAACTCGGGCTTGATCCTATGGGGTTAAACGAAACCGATGTGTTTATGGAATTAGCGCCAAAAGATACGTGGCGTTTTGACTCCAAAGCGCTGCTAATCGAGGATATTCGACAAACACTTGCGCAATTTCCAGGGGTAAATATTGGCTTTACTCAGCCAATACAAATGCGGGTATCAGAAATGCTCACCGGTGGCACCGGTGATATTTCGATTAAAGTATTCGGTAATGACATTGCGACACTTGCCTCATTAGCTGAAAAAATCACTGCACTTGCCACTAATATTGACGGCGCAAGTGATGTGCAAATGGCGCTTATTGAAGGAGGTAAATACGTAAATATTAAACTTATTCCTGAGGTTGCCAGTCAGTTTGGTTTAACCACCGAAGGATTAAGCGATTATTTAAAGTCGCAATTAGAAGGCCTACAGGTATCGGCACTGCAAGAAGGAAACCGCGTGATCCCTATTGTGTTTAATGCACAAAAAGGCGAAAGCGCAGCACACTTTGAGTTATCGTCAATGAGGGCATTAAAACAAAAGTTAATTTTAATGCCCGACAACAGCCTACTGCCACTTGAAGAGGTTGCTAATATTAGCTTTAAAACGGGGCCATTGTTAATAGAGCGAGAAAAAGCAAAGCGCTTTGCTTCTGTAAGCGTTAATGTGGATAACCGCGATGTGGTTAGTTATGTGAATGAACTGGAAGTTAAAATTAATAGCAGCATAAAATTACCCAGTGGTTTTACCTTGTCGTTTGGTGGCGAATTTGAAAGCCAGCAACGTGCAACACAAAACTTGCTGGTGCTTATTCCGGTGGCATTAATACTGATTTTCATTATTTTATTTACCACGTTTAAATCGTTATCTAAATCAACGCTGATAATTGCTAATATTCCGTTTGCATTAATGGGGGGAGTGATTGCCCTATTTATTAGTAATGAATACCTGTCGGTGCCTGCATCGGTTGGTTTTGTTGCTTTACTTGGCGTAGCGGTACTCAATGGTATTGTGATGATCAGCTACTTTGAGCAAATGAAAATGTTTTCTGCCAATGTAACGCAGCGCATTTTAGATGGCGCAAGCAGACGCCTTCGTCCAGTGTTAATGACAGCCACAACCGCAATGTTTGGTTTACTGCCACTGGTATTTGCCACCGGCCCCGGCGCTGAGATTCAAAAGCCATTGGCGATTGTGGTTATTGGCGGGTTAATTACCTCAACAATTACAACACTTTATTTATTACCTATCTTTTATGGTTGGTTGGAGAAAAAACATGGCTGAACAGTTACTTTTTACCTTAAATGTACCCACAAACATAAAAGATGAAGTGGTTGATATATTAATTGGCATAGACTGCATTACCGGCTTTAACTTAAAAAACATTGAAGGCTACAGTAAAGAGCACAGTGAATTTGATATTGCCGAGCAAGTAGAAGGGCATCGTAGTTTTTATCAGTTTGAGGTGCATATATTACTAGCGCAGCTGCAAACAATTAAAACGGCATTAAGTCCTGTGTGTCAATACACCCCATTAAAATATTGGGTTACGCCTATTGTTGAAAGCGGGCACCTTAGATAGTGTAGTTAGAATTATAGGCTGCTGCTTCGAGCAGCCTCTTTTTATAACTAAATACAAAATAGTTAAAAAGAGGTCACAATATTGCTATAAGTTAATAAAGTCGAAGCCTGCTGCGATGCCCGTACCTACTTCACGTGAGAGCGTCACTTGCTGCATTGACCCTATAGTTGCGTAATAGCGTGTAACTATATGATTTTTTAATTTGGATTAGTTAAAGAGTAAATCGAAATACAAGGTTATTGAGTTGCTCTGCTATCGCTATATACACATCAAGTACTGACTCTATATTTTTTATATTTGCGGCTAAGGTCGTAATACCAGCTGCTTAGTGTTGGATCTCTGAAACCAATGAACCTATTGTTTTGATGATTTTGTTTATTTTAGTCTGCCCTAATTGTGCTTTTATCCGCAACCTCAGTATTATCACTTGTAGAGTTTGCACTATGCGCAACTTCTTCAATGGCTGCTGTAGGTTCATTAACCGCTGTAGCTATCTACTCAAGCTGATCTCTTTATTTGGGTGCAACTTGACTTCTTTAACAGAATCACTGCTAAAGTAAGTTGCCTATCTATGATATTGTTATTGAAGAGAATGTTAGGGAAGTTCCCTCAATATAAAACGGTTGCATAGTGTGGTGTCTGATGTGCATGTTTATTAGTGAAAATTGAACCTATAAGCTTGATTTATATGTGCAAGGTTTGCGGGGAGCGCATACTTTGTTTAGTAAAGTATTTATAAGATAGTTACCCAACAATCTATAAATATTAATTTTTATGGTTTCTATATGACAATTAAAAACGAGGATGTTATAAGATGAAATTAGTTACGACTATATGTTTTACTTTGACGATGTTATCAGGCTGTATCGTTGTACCAACTAAGGACATGTCAGCAGTCAATAAATGTGAAATATCTTCTGACCGTAAGACATTGAAAATAATTAATGGCTTTGAGGATACCAATACCTACTATTCAATTAGTGGGATATTATTAGTCCCTATTACAGGCGTTGTATCTGGCGCCTATGTAGCAATAAATAATATATATCATCTTGGCGAAGAAAAAATTGTTTGTGGAGCTGCTAAAGAGAGCACATAGCAGAGGCTATAATGCCAAAAGCTTGTTTAAGTGAGCCTGTAACAGGCTCTTCTTAACCGGTAATGTAAAACTTAAACCACTTGAATAATTTGATCTTGACTCAAACGTGATTTTGGAAGCTTAGCATTATAGTCGGTTTGTGTTTCGTGATAACCAATGACAAGTGCGACTTCACAAATATAACCATCTAACTCATCCGCAAAAAGTTCACTAATTAGCGCGCTATCTACGCCTTCCATTGGTGTTGAATCAATACCTAAGCGCGCAACAGCATGCATAGTATTACCAAGTGCAAGATAGGTTTGTGTTTTGGTCCATGCGGCATTATTGCCAGATGCGTCAGTATTTAAGTCAACAAATGCGTATGCGCCAAAGGCTTGCTCACGATTTTCTGCTGGCGTACGGCCATTGGCGATATCAGTGTCAATCACTTTTGCATAATCTTCTCTGGTGTATTTCGGGTTGTAAGCAAACAAAATAATGTGTGATGCAGTTTTAATATGCGGCTGATTAAATTGAAACTTGTTAGCGAAAGTATCATGCATACGTTGTTTTGCTTGCTCAGACTCAATAACAATGAATTTCCATGGCTGCGAATTAATTGATGACGGAGATAAACGCATAGCTTGATAGATCACAGCTAAATCTTCTGCCGATACACGTTTAGTTGCATCATATTTTTTTGCTGTGTAACGCGCTTCTAAGTCGGTAATAATCGGGTGTGTCATAATTGGTTCCTGTAGCGAATAGCTTTATTTAATCAAAGCCGTTGAATGAGGCAGATGATAGCGCTTGCATTACTTTTGATAAACAGCATAATTATTGAATCATTATCAAATATATTTAGATAATATGCAGATTGACGATTTAAAACTTATTTTGAAAGTTGCTGAATTTAAAAGTATTACCCTTGCAGCGGCAAAACTTGATATGCGTACAGCAACCGCCAGTGCTGCTATCAAACGGGTAGAATCAACATTAGGTATAGACCTATTTGTGCGCACAACGCGTCATCTAAGGCTTTCTGCCGCAGGGGAGCGCTATATCCCACAGTGTGAGCAAGCAATAGCGATACTTGAGCAAGCTCGGCAGAACCTAAAAGGCGAACATGATGAGATTGAAGGTGAGTTAAGGGTTGCATTATCTTCTGATCTTGGCCGTAATTTAGTTATCCCTTGGATTGATGAAATTATGGATTGTTACCCGAAGGTGAGCCTGCGCACACATATTAGTGATAGTAACGTGGATTTCTACCGAGATTCGGTGGATATAGCACTGCGTTATGGCTCGCCAACTGATGCCAATGTTTACGGATTTAAAATTTGTAATATTCCACGTTTGTTATGTGCCACACCTGATTATATAAAACGTTATGGTGCGCCTATGCACCCAGATGATTTAGCACAGCATCAAGGGTTATTTTATCAACTGCAAAATATTATCAATAATGTTTGGGAATTCACCGACGGGCAAAAAAAATACAAAGTAAAAATGCAAGGCAAGCGCGCCTCTAATGATGGTGATTTAGTCAGGCGCTGGTGTGTTGCTGGCAAAGGGCTTGCCGTAAAATCGGCATTAGATATTGCTGATGATCTACTTAACGATAGGGTAGTTACAGTGATGAATAATTACCAGCATACCTGTGGTGAGCTGTGGTTAATTTGTCCAAGCCGCCAATCAATAACGCCTGCAGTGCGTTTATTGCGTGATGTATGCAGAGAAAAAGCACGTACGATGATAAGCCAACTAATTGATAAAGGTATACTTGAACCTAGTGTTCTGGAAAATTAATTACCTAACACATTCTGCAATAAAATCAGTCAATTCAACACCAAAAGGGATTGACAGTTTTTTACAGAGTCATTTTTATTTATATTTTCTACGATTTCGTTTAAAGATAATTCCTTCAACGTTTTTTGATTCAAATAAAAAAGCCCGAACTGTATACAGCTCGGGCTAGTTGGTTGGGATATCAAATTTTATAAAGGTGAGCGGTTTATTATAGTATTCACTTTGCTATGAATTGATTCACCATCTACCAGCGCTTCTTTTCCACGCCATTTACGAATTAATCGTTTAGCATCTTCTAGTGCGACATATTGACATGGGATCAGGATCAGCGTGATCACCGTGGCAAATAACACACCAAAGGCCAATGATACTGCCATTGGGATGACAATTTTAGCTTGTAAGCTGGTTTCCATAATGATTGGTAACACGCCAATAAAGGTAGTGATTGAGGTGAGCATAATCGCTCTAAAACGACGTGCACCAGCTTGCATTACTGCGTCTTTTATTGCTACGCCATCAGCACGTGCTTTATTAACAAAGTCCACCATTACTAATGAATCGTTCACAACAACACCGGCTACAGCAATGATCCCGAAAATTGATAAGCCACTCATTGTCATGCCTAAAATCATATGGCCAAACATGGCACCAATAACCCCAAATGGGATCACTGACATAATAATCAATGGTTGTGAGTATGAGCGTAGTGGGATTGCCAATAACGCGAAGATAATCATCATTGAAAGTGCAAAATCACGCACTTGCTCAGCAACGCTATCCATTTCTTCTTGAATACGTCCAGCAACACTACTTTGTACACCTGGGTAGTTTTTCAGTAGTGCCGGTAAGTACTCATCACGTATTTCTTCAGCAATGGCAAAAGGTTCAACTTGGTCGGTATCAACCGCAGCCCATACATTAACAGTACGCTTTGAGTTTTCGCGGCGAATACGGTTTACACCATCAACCAGTTTTACATCGGCAATTTCAGCCAAAGGTACTTCTGCGCCACTAGGTGTAATGATACGAGCACTGGCGATATCGCTGATCGAGTTACGAGCTTCTTCAGGATAGCGTATCATTACTTTCACTTCTTCGCCGTCACGTAGAATACGCTGTGCTTCAAGGCCGTAGTAACTAAAGCTGACTTGTGAGGCAACATCGGCAAGGGTTAAACCCATGCTGTACGCCAGTGGTTTTAAGTCAAGCTGTACTTCATCTGTAGCGCTTTGCATTGAGTCATTTACATCACCCACACCTTCCATGGTGTTGAGTTTTTCTTTAAGTTTTGCTGCTACTTCTTTTAGTTGTTTGGCATCCTTTCCTTCTAGGCGGAAGCTCACATCACCGTCGTCTCGACCACCATTCATAATACTGTCTTGAATGGTTAGTGTTTTCACGCCCGGTAAAGGAGGCATTTGTTCACGCCATAGTGCGCTCAATGCAAAGGTATCGATAGGGCGTAACTCAGGATCAATTAATACTGCCATGATACTGGCATTGGTACGTCCGCGTAAGCTAACTGAAAGATCGCGTACCATAGCTGTGCCATATTGCTCTTTAAGTTGTTTATCAACATTGATAATAACTTGCTCTATTTTTTGCGCAGTTTCTAGGGTTGCTTGTTCAGACGATGCTAAGTTCATTTCAACTGAAATACGTGGAAAGTCATGAGGAATTTTAGGGTTCGCTACGAACTTCACTAAACCACCGGCAAACATCCCAGCACTGACAATTAATACACAAATAAAACCAATAATTACGGTATAACGATAATGAATACAATGGCCAATAAATGGCGTGTAATAGTTATCAACAAACCGTTTTAAACCGCCATCCATCACTTTACGGAGGCGATGTAATGGGTTTTTCGGATTTGGTTCTCGGTGTTTCATTGCTGCTATGTGGGCTGGTAAAATAAGTTTTGATTCAATCAGAGAGAAAATCAAACACAGAATAATAACCCCGCCAATGGCTTTTGAAAACGCAGCACCAGGGCCACTTGCTAAAGTTTGCGGTAAAAAAGCGGCGATGGTAGTTAAGACACCGAAGGTGGCAGGCATTGCGACGCGTTTAACACCACGTACTACGTTATCAAGAGAGTGGCCATGCTTTTCAATTTCAGCACTGGCTGATTCACCTACGACGATGGCGTCATCAACCACAATACCTAGCACTAATATAAAGGCAAATAGTGATGCTAAGTTGATGGTGACATCTAAAAAGCCCATCGGCATCATTAAAAATGCGCCAAGGAATGACACAGGTAAACCCATCATCACCCAAAATGCTAAGCGTAGGGGTAAAAATAGCGCAAGTACTACCATAACCAATAGACCACCCCACACCATGTTGTCGATCATCATGTCTAATCGACCCTCTAGGTAGTAGGTTAAATCGACAATCGGCGTGAGTTTAACACCCGCTGGAAGTTGACCTGCTTTATCATTAAGGTACTGCTTAAGAACTTTTGCAACTTTGGTAATATCTTGATCTTTTGAGGCATTTACTTCAAACGACAAGGAATTTTTACCATTGTATTTAGAGTATTGTAAGCCTTCTGCAAAGCCATCGTTAATGGTTGCTACATCGCCTAAATACACTTGTGCACCATCAGGTAGTAATATCAATGGCAGTTTGGCAAATTCATCACCTCGGTAAGCTTGTTTTTCAACCCGCATCGAAATATAGCCGTTTTCAGAGCGAATCTGACCTGCAGACATATTGGCTGAAAAAGCACGCACTGCATTCGCAATGTCTCTAAAAGTTAAACCATACTCACGAAGTTTATCAGGGCTAACTTCAATACCAATTTCATAATCAAGGCCACCATTAAATTCAACTAAGTTAATTTGTGGCAGTGCTTGCAGTTCGTCTTTGATATTGTTGCCAAGTTCTTTGAGCTGATAATTGCTCATGTCACCGTATAAGGCGAGGATCATTACTTCTTGCTCAAACTTATCATGGCGCACAATAGGACGCTCCATGTCTGCAGGGAAGGTGTTGATTGCATCAACCTGCATTTTTACTTCATCGAGCACTTCTTTAGTATCATATTTTTCTTCAATTTCGATCCACGCTTGAGAATAACCGCGGTTTGAATAAGTAATCTTCCGTTTAATACCCTCTAGGCCTTCGAGAGCTTCTTCTACCTTGATGGTGATGCCTTCTTCTACTTCTTGTGGGGCAGCACCTGGGTAGACAGCTTGGACGCTGATCCAGTTATTTTCAAATTGTGGGAACATTTGTTTGCGAATAGAAAACGCGGTTAAAATACCACCCACTAAAATAAAAATCATTAATAGGTTTGCTGCAACAGGGTTGCGAGCAAACCAGGCAATTAAGCCTTTTTCGCTATGGATGGTCATGCTCTATTCCTCTTTCAGTGCAAGTTGAGTTGCAGCTGCAGGTTTATCAGAGTCATTTAGCTTTACTTGCATGCCTTCGGTTGGGAAATCTAAAGCCGAGGTGATCAATTGCTCACCATCATTTAAGCCTTGTGAAGCGATGACCATGCCATTTTGCTCTCTAATAATATTAAGAGGTTTGAACGAAAGAGTTAAATCATCATTCATTACCACTATTTTACCGTTTTTCACTAAGTGATGAGGAACGATAATCGCATTATCAAGCTCGCGGCCAGAAATGGTCGCATTGATATAAGAGCCAAAGCGCAGCGGTTGCTCACTGGCATAAGGTGTATTTACTTGCGCCACTAAATAGCTCATACGACTTTTTTGATCAATAACACCTTCGCTGCGGACAATTTTTGCCTGCCAAGTAGTTGGCTTACCAGCATAGTCTGCACTGAGTGTTACATTCGCGCCGATACCGCTATCGATTAGGTATTGTAATTCTTTATCTGCCACAGGAAGGCGAATTTCAGCCACTAAGGTTGAACTGAGAGCGCCAAATTGGCTTCCAGGATTAACTACGCTGCCTAAACTAATTGCACGTTCAGAAATAATCGCATCATAAGGCGCTTTTATGTATGTGCGCTCTAAATTACGTTTTGCGCGTTTTTCAGATGCCTGTGCTGCACGGTAACGCGCTAGTTTTTCGGCTAATTGTGGTTTGCGTAAATATAATTGAGATGGGATCATTTGATTTGAATCGTCTTTTATTCGATCCCACTCTGCCTGTGCTACATGAGCTTGCGCTCGCTCAATTTCTAGATCAGAGCTGGCTTGCGCCATGCCTGCTTGGGCTTCAATTAACGCTGCTTCATAATCATTTGGATCTATTCGTGCTAGAATATCGCCTTGTTTGACAAATCCACCTTGCACAAATTGCTCAGAGACAAATACCACTTGACCGCTTACTTGCGCAACCAGTGGGGTGTGATCTTTTGCTTTTACTACACCATACGATTTTACGTCTAGCGTAATTGCATCAAGGTGAACTGCGCTAACTGATACCAGAGGGCGTGTATCTTGTGCTGGCTTTTCTTCTGGCGGTTGTTTCATTGCTGAAAACGCAACCGCAAGACCTACACCGGCGACTAATACGGCAATAGGTAGAATTATTTGTTTTTTAGTAGCCACAGGGCTTTCCTCATAATTAGGTGACACAGCAATTATAATGAATAAAGTGTTTACAAGGCGTATTAAGATGTAACAAGTCATTACACAGTTAACAAATTAGCGAAATAGATTACAAAAGGGGCAAAGATGAATACATCACCAATGGCGTGTCGACTCGGGTGTGGGGCTTGTTGTATCGCACCAAGTATTAGCTCACCGATTCCGGGGATGCCTAATGGCAAAAAAGCAGGAGAGCGCTGCATTCAGTTAGATAACAACAATTTATGTAAGTTATTTGGTGATGAAAGGCGGCCAAAAGTATGCAGTGATTTTAGTGCGACGATTGATGTGTGTGGAACAACGAATGCGCAAGCGCTGCAATTAATTACCGAGCTTGAACAAATGACATAAAAAAACCGCATCTTAAAAATGCGGTTTTTATACATATTTTTTATTTACCAGCTATAAGTTGCAGTTAGTGTGTATTGCTCACCGCGCCCAGGTGTGCCTGGAATTTCCTCAAACGATTCATCCCAAAGGTTATCTGCTGCTAAAGTAATAAAGAAGTTTTGCAGTATCGGTGGCGTTACTTTTAACGTCAGCTGAGTAAACAAGGCTTCATCATCAGAGCGTCGCAGCGCATTTTTATGCTGTTTACGCCATTCATTATCAATCCGAAACTCTAATATATCCGTCGGGCTCCATACAGCACCAAGAGTTAAACGGTGATCAGGGAAGTTTAAGGCATAAAAGCTTGCATCGACGTCTGGCGAGCCATAGGTTTCTGATTTATGGAGGTAGGTGTAACTGGCTATAATTTCAGTATTTTCAAATTGCTTAGTGGCTAAAAATTCAAGGCCAGCGGTATCAATATCAACCGGTTCTGCAAAACGCGCTGAGGTTGAATCAAAGCTAAATGTCCAGTCAGTTAAGTTATTATCTTGGCGGTAAAAAATAGCCGAATTAAGCTGCCAACTTTGTTGTTCTAGTAATAAACCCAGTTCTAAGTTTTTGGTGGTTTCACGCTCAAGGCTATAATTACTTCTAAATAATCCACCAGAGTCATTGCCACCAATAGCAGTATAACCTGCAACTTGACTGGCCTCAGCGTAGGATAAATAAAATGTCCGCTCAGTGGCGTTACTATTAATTGTATTGAATGTGATATCACCTATCAGCGACAATTGTGAGTCATCGCGGTTGGTATCATCGAAGGCTGCGCCTAAACGCACTGTTAGCTGCTGATTGTTCTCAAGAGCCATAGTGTATTCTGGCAATACACTGATTTTATAATAGTTACGCGAAGTAAAGTTATTCTCAAGCGTGGTTGATTCAATGGAATCTTCAATAAATTGTGCTGAGTAGTTTAGTGAGAACACATCGTTTTGAGCATGTCGCCCAGAGATGGCGAATGATTTAACTTCTGTTTCGTGAAAAGCTTGAAACGCGCTTGGGTTTTCACGAGAGTAAATATAATGGTCGTTATTTTTTCGATAATAAGCTGATACTTCAAACTCACTGTTTGTTGCATAACTTTGTTTATGGTTAAGCATTAACAGTTGCGTTTCTAAGTCTTCTGTTTCATTCACGCCAAATGGGGTATAGAGGTTCGGCCAGCCAAAAAATTTCTCTTGTGAGCCAAAAAATAAATCAGTTTGTGAATCTGCACTCGTTAATTGCACACGAGCTGTAGCGCGATTAAAATCATGATCGCCAAAATCAATTGAGCCATCGCTTTGTGAATGAGAATATTCCCCTTCAAAACCTAGGCGCCAATCGGCGATTGTATCTAAAGGGATACTTTTACCAGCATGAACACTCTGTAAATTAAAGTCGTTAGTGCCGACACCTACAGATACACTGCCACCAGTGGTAATTGGCTTCCAACCAAACGACACAGTACCTACTGAGCTATTTACACCGTAAAGTGCATTATCAGCACCGGTCAATACACTTGCGCCAGTGAGCATTTGTGGTGCAATAGGAATTTCTGCAAAATAATGGCCTGATTGCGGATCGAGTAAAGTAGCACTGCCGACTCTAAAACCGGTGTTTTCAAAGATACCGCCACGAATAGTAACATCAGCTTGTGCTTCTGCCATGTTACGTGATTGCAAATCAACACGAGGGTCATACTCTAAATTTGATATAGGTGAGTCAAAGGTACCCACAGGTAACGTATTTGCTGTAGGTGATACCTCGATTGTTATTTGCTCAATGGTTGTCGATTCTTCAGAGTCATCTGCCGCATAAGCAACATTTGATATGCTGGCAAGTACTAAGGGTATGATAAGGTGCGAGGTACGGTTCATGTTGTTTTTCTCATATTCTTTATGTGCGATTGCGCTATAAATTAAAGTCGTAACACTTTTTTATAGCGTGATAAAATAGCAAAATTAAACAGTCACGATTTTTGGCGCTATTGTACATTAATTCGAAAAAACTGCATTTGATAATCATTCTTAAAATGAAAGCATTACACTGTCTTTGCTTGTTAAATATATTAGGTCCCTCTATGATTGAAAAACAACCAGCTAACTTTTATGCTCGCCAGCAAACTATTTATTTTGCGGGAGGGTGTTTGTGGGGCGTGCAAGAGTTTATGAAGCACTTACCCGGAGTAGTTATTACAGAAGCAGGGCGGGCTAATGGTACAAGTGATAATACACAAAGTGAGTACGATGGTTATGCAGAGTGTGTCAAAGTCATTTTTGATACTGATGCTGTCACGGTTAATAAACTAATTGATTATTTCTTTGAAATTATTGACCCATACAGTATTAATAAGCAAGGTGATGATGTGGGTGAAAAATACCGCACGGCTATTTATAGTGAAGAGCAAAGTCACTTAACGTTAGCAAGCGATTATATCAGCCAACGAGATGATGCCGACAAAATAGCTGTACAGGTTAAACCGCTAACAAATTATGTCCCCAGTGATGCTGAGCACCAAGACCGACTAACTAATCATCCAGATGATTACTGCCATATACCGCTAGATTTACTGCATAAATATAAAAAAGACTAGGGCGTGTAGACCTTTCGTGGTTGATTTTGCTGCAGTATGTTTGGTATTTAGGCAAGGCAAAGGCTATGTAGTGTGGTTGTTCCAATGAATAGGCGATTACGCAGCATAAAGGCCAAATACGCTCTGCATGAAAGATTTTGACAAGGGGGAATTGACTCTTTGTCACTTACATTGATGTCATAGGTAAGATCTTAAGAAATTGAGTTGAAGCTCAATTCATGATCAAATGGTTGTTACCACACAAACCACAGAATCAAGAAAAGAGCTTCAAATGAATGCTAACATTTTTATTAATAAG
>NZ_JACJEV010000039.1:0-37814 GCF_014164235.1 Pseudoalteromonas sp. SG44-17
ATTCTGTGGTTTGTGTGGTAACAACCATTTGATCATGAATTGAGCTTCAACTCAATTTCTTAAGATCTTACCTATGACATGGATGTAAGTAAGGGGCGTGAGCAGGACGCGGAAGCTTTGCTCGGTTTTTACTTAGCCCACTAGGTTACAAACCTCGCGCCGCGATTAAATCGCCCCTAGATTGAACAAATTTCCATCCACAAAGGCCAACACGCCTAGTCTATATATAGAAACAAGTTATGTGTAATAAAGCAATGATTACCTAAGTGACTGAATAAATTTCAAGACGATAGCTTATTCATAGACAAAAAAACGCCCAGAACGAATCCGCATTGTTCTGGGCTTAGGGGATGGCTCTAATGAGCCTGCGCTAACTTTAAAAACACCTTCTAAGTTCATTAAGGGAGAAGTAGAAAGTAATATTAAGTGTAGTTAACATATGTAAAAAAACCCAATAAATGATGATTTTTTATACTGCTTATAAAACAACTGTTTGTCTTAAAACGAAGCGCAAAGCTTAAATTTTATACATTGGTTGTTGCCAACTTATCCACACCTTATTATTATCACCAGCTGATCAGTTGAGTGTTTTGTACTAAATCTCGAGGTAAGGAGTTTTTAATTTTATTTTTTTGCCATTTTCCAAGCCCTATCGGACAGCCACAAAGGGTTAAAACCACTTCGCCAAGTGCGTTGCTAGGCTCGCTTAAACGAATATCTTTACCTTGAAAGTAGTCATTGGCCTGCTCGTTACTTAGTGCAATTACATTAGCCTTACATTGGCCACCAAATACGGTGGCAAATTCGTGGTTAAGACGCACCCCATTTTTGTGGATCATGCCGAGGTGGATACCAAGTCGCGCGTATTTTATTTTGTTTTCAATGGCGGCAAACTGTTCAGGGAATAGCCACAGTTCTTTATCGCGCTGCATTAGTGAGCCGCTGAGTGATGTCAGGTCAAATTGTTTTTTTAGCTCAGTGTAAAATGCTTGGCTGGATTTTTTGTCAAACGGCTGAAAAGGGAATGCACCTTTTTTTACTTTTTGATTTGGATTATCGCAGCTAGCAAGCTTTTTAAACTTAGCAATAAAAAAGCCTTCGCTGTCGAATGTTTGCGGCCAGACATGCAAATAGCCTTCGCTGGTTGTGGCTCGCTCTGCACCTGCAAACAAATGATCTAATGGTTGTATTTCAAGATGCTCTGCAAACTCAGTGAGAAGATATTCGCACACTTGCTGATTTTCGAGCGGGGTTAAAGTACAGGTTGAATAGACTAATGTACCGCCTGGTTTTAATGCATAGAAAGCGCTTTTTATTAAGTTTTTTTGCACTTTGGCAATATCAATGTTTGACTCAATCGACCAATTCTTTAAGGCATCAGCATCTTTTCGAACCGTACCTTCGCCAGAGCATGGGGCATCGAGTAAAATACTGTCAAAGCATTCATACATATAATCGCCAAAAATAGCCCCATCAAAATGCGACAATGCACAATTGCCAACTCCCATACGCTTTAAGGTTGCGCTGAGTACTTTTAAACGAGATGACGACAATTCATTGGCAACCAATACCCCGTGATTATTCATTAATGCTGCTAATTGTGAAGTTTTAGAGCCAGGAGCGGATGCCATGTCGAGCACATGAGTTGCATCAGTTAATGCGTCTTTGAGTGCTATTGGTGGCAGCATCGAACTGGCTTCTTGTACATACATAGCGCCACTTAAATGTAGATCCGTGTTACCCAGTGCCAGAGCTTGCTCTTCATGTTCACTGCGCTCTAACCAAAAACCTTCGCTACACCATGGGATTGGGCTTAATGTCCAGCCTCTATCAAGGGCATACTGCTGAAAATCCTCAACCGACATTTTAAGCGTATTGACACGTACAGATTTACGAAGCGGTCTGCGACAGGCATTGAGAAAGTCATCCAATGTTAGGTGTGCTGGTAAATAGGTCTTTACGTCATCTATAAAATGCTGGGGAATATAGGTATTGGCGTCCAAGGCAGTGCTCACAGAGAATTTTAAAGTTGTATTCTAGCATTATTAGTGGCTCAGAGCAGTGCCTTAAATAATCTTTTAAAGTATACAAACCTGTCGACACTTGGTGCATAAATGTGTGTTTTAAGTGTTTTTAAACATTATTTATTATACTTATGTCGACAATAGCCGTTTTTAAACGCAGTTTTTACTGATTTAGGGTTGACACATTTACAGCTAAAGACCATAGTGTATCCGTAAATTGTCGACAATCTTAGAAGGTGAACAATGACGCAAGATGCTTTTAGTGAAACACCTATTACTACCGCCTCAGATCAGGTATTTGTGGATATGCGTCGAGAAATTGTCGAAGGCAGTATTGTTCAAGGTAGCAAGATATCCGAGCCAGAACTGGCAAAGCGTTATGGTGTAAGCCGTGCAACGCTTCGTGAAGCGCTTAACCGCCTTGAAAGTTGTTATTTAGTTGAGCGTAAAGCGAATGTGGGTTGTCGTGTTGTGGCACTTACAGCTGAACGTTTAATAGAAGTATATCAAGTTCGCAGTGCGCTTGAAGGTTTAGCGTGTCGTTTAGCTGCCGACAATATGGCACCGGATGAAGTACAAAGTTTAAAGCAATTACTTAATCAGCATCTGAAAACACAACGTGTAAAAGAGGGTGAGTCTTACTATCAAGAAGCCGGCGATCTGGATTTTCATTATCGCATTATTAAAGGCAGTAAAAACGACCACCTTATTCACTTATTGAGTAACGGACTTTATCAGTTAATTCGTATGTATCGTGTGCAAATGGGCATGGTTGGGCCTCGCGTATCAAAAGCGTTTGATGAGCACTTAGCCATTATTAATGCGATTGAAAACCATGATGGGGAATTAGCTGAGTTATTGATGAAGCGCCATATCAGTGCATCGCAAGCCAATATACAAACGAAGTTTAATTTACATGCCGCGCAAAATGAGCGCGCGGAGCAGTAAAAACGTCATATTAAACCATTAAAAAATATAAGTTGTCATAAAGCAACCCCGTTCAAAGTTAGGAGAATGTAATGTCAGCAGGATTAAAATTTAAACAGGCGATTGCCAATAATCATCCATTACAAGTCGTCGGCACAATCAACGCTTACACGGCGATGATGGCTGAAAAAATGGGTCATCAAGCAATTTACCTTTCAGGTGCAGGTGTCGCGAATGCTTCATTTGGTATGCCTGATTTGGGGATGACCAGTCTTGATAATGTTTTGGAAGATATTCGCCGCATCACAGGTGCCAGCGATTTACCATTACTTGTTGATGCCGATACTGGTTGGGGTGGAGCATTTAATATTGCTCGCACAGTCAAAGAGATGACCAAAGCCGGCGCGGCGGGGTTTCATATTGAAGACCAAGTAGCGCAAAAGCGGTGCGGCCATCGCCCGAATAAAGAAATTGTCTCGCAAAGCGAGATGGTTGACCGTATTAAAGCAGCTGTTGATGCTAAAACTGACAGTGACTTTTACATTATGGCGCGTACTGATGCGTTTCAAAAAGAAGGCTTAAATGCGGCGATTGAACGTGCAGCAGCCTGTGTTGAAGCTGGCGCCGATGCGATTTTTGCAGAAGCCGTACACGATCTTGCCGACTATCAAGCCTTTACCAAAGCGATTAATGTGCCTATTTTGGCTAACATTACTGAGTTTGGCCAAACGCCAATTTATACTAAAGAGCAACTTAGTGATGTAGGCGTAGAAATGGTGCTTTACCCACTCAGCGCGTTCAGAGCAATGAATAAAGCGGCACTTAACGTCTATTCAGCAATTTTAAATGAAGGCTCTCAACAGAGCCAAATTGAAAATATGCAAACACGTGCTGAGCTTTATGACTTTTTAGATTATCACTCGTATGAAAATACACTCGATAACCTTTTTTCAGCAAAATCTGATAAATAATAATAAATTCAACAGGAGACATATCATGGTAGATAAAGCATTAGGCGGCGCAGGACTTCGCGGACAAGTAGCAGGCCAAACAGCACTTTGTACAGTAGGGCAAACCGGTTCAGGCTTAACGTATTGTGGTTACGACATTGCAGAGCTTGCTGAAAAAGCGCAGTTTGAAGAAGTATCTTTCCTACTTTCGCGCGGTGAATTACCGACCTCTGCAGAGCTTAGCGAATACAAAGCTAAACTAAAAAGTTTACGTGGTTTACCACCGGCACTGAAAACTGTACTTGAAAACATTCCAAAAGACGCGCACCCAATGGATGTCATGCGTACAGGTTGCTCTATGCTAGGTAACCTTGAAATGGAGCATGACTTTAGTCAGGCTAATGATGCCATTGACCGTATGGTTGCGGTATTCCCAAGCATTAT
The DNA here is from genome assembly GCF_014164235.1 of Pseudoalteromonas sp. SG44-17. NCBI lineage: Bacteria > Pseudomonadati > Pseudomonadota > Gammaproteobacteria > Alteromonadales > Pseudoalteromonadaceae > Pseudoalteromonas > Pseudoalteromonas sp. SG44-17. The sequence continues at coordinate 4,346 of NZ_JACJEV010000039.1, forward strand.
TTGTTACTGGTATCGTTTTACTCACGACGGTGTGCGTATTGAAACACAAACTGATGATGACTCAGTTGGCGCGCATTTTTTAACGCTACTACATGATAAAGCGCCATCAGAGTTATTTGCTCAAGTGATGAATGTATCGCTGATTTTATATGCAGAGCATGAATTTAATGCCTCAACCTTTACTGGTCGCGTTTGTGCATCGACATTATCTGACATTCACTCTTGTGTAACAGGTGCCATTGGCACGTTACGTGGCCCATTACATGGCGGCGCGAATGAAGCGGCAATGGATATGATTGAAGGCTTTAAAGATGCAGACCATGCAGAGCAAGAAATCATGGGCATGCTGGAGCGTAAAGATAAAATTATGGGCTTTGGTCACGCAATCTATCGCGAATCAGATCCACGTAATGTGATCATTAAAAAGTGGTCTGAAAAACTCGCTGCAGAGCTAGGCGACGAGGTACTTTATCCAGTATCAGTGCGCTGTGAAGAAATTATGTGGCGTGAGAAGAAGTTATTTTGTAACGCAGACTTTTTCCATGCATCGGCGTATCACTTTATGGGCATTCCAACTAAGTTATTCACCCCTATTTTTGTTATGAGCCGTGTAACAGGCTGGACCGCACACGTAAAAGAGCAACGCGCTAATAACCGTATTATTCGCCCAAGTGCAGATTACACTGGGCCAGAAGCGCGTAGTTATACGCCAATCGAATCACGTTAAGACTATTAAAGGTGGGCGAAAATACGCTCACCTTTTATTTTTTGCACATTGCCACTAGCGCATAGTTTTTAAGGCCTCTTTTTTCATACATCCCTTAAACACGCTATACGTGTGCGACCACCGTCACCAAATTAGCGAGTCTTGTAATGACTATCATAAACAATACTAAATACAGAAAACCCTTACCTAACTCTAATGTCGATTATTTTGACACCCAAGCTGCAATTGATGAAATTAAGGCTGGTGCGTACGCAGCCTTACCCTATACATCACGTGTTTTAGCAGAGAATTTAGTACGCCGCTGTGAGCCGCAAATGCTAACCGCAGCACTGTCGCAGCTTATCGAACGCAAACAAGATTTAGATTTCCCTTGGTATCCCGCGCGCGTAGTCTGTCACGATATTTTGGGACAAACAGCGCTGGTTGATTTAGCTGGCTTGCGTGATGCCATTGCAGCCAAAGGCGGCGATCCAGCTAAAGTTAACCCAGTAGTACCAACACAGCTGATTGTTGATCACTCATTAGCCGTTGAATACGCAGGGTTTGATCCTGATGCTTTTGAAAAAAACCGCGCTATTGAAGATAGACGTAACGATGACCGTTTCCACTTTATTAATTGGACTAAAACTGCGTTTAAAAATATTGATGTGATCCCACCTGGTAACGGCATTATGCATCAAATCAACCTTGAGAAAATGTCGCCGGTGATCCAAAGCCGCGATGGGATTGCTTTTCCTGATACCTTAGTCGGTACTGATAGCCACACACCGCATGTTGATGCGTTAGGTGTCATTGCAGTAGGTGTTGGCGGCCTTGAAGCCGAAAGCGTGATGCTTGGCCGCGCCTCTTATATGCGTTTGCCTGATATTATTGGTGTTGAACTCAGTGGCAAACGTCAACCGGGTATTACAGCAACGGATATCGTGCTTGCGATCACTGAGTTTTTACGTGGCCAGCGTGTCGTATCAAGCTATTTAGAGTTTTATGGTGAAGGCGCAGATGCATTGACATTAGGCGATCGCGCTACTATCTCAAATATGACACCAGAATTTGGTGCCACCGCAGCGATGTTTTATATCGACCAGATGACCATTGATTACTTACGCCTAACAGGACGTGAAGAAGAGCAAATTGCCTTAGTTGAAAATTACGCAAAAACTACCGGTCTGTGGAGCGACAGCCTAAAAACAGCGCAGTACGATCGGGTATTAAAATTTGATCTATCAAGCGTTGGCCGCAATATTGCTGGACCGTCAAATCCGCATCGCCGTGTTTCAACCAGTGATTTGGCAGCGCAGGGGATCTCTGGGGTTGTTGAAAATGAAGACGGTTTAATGCCGGACGGTGCCTGTATTATTGCTGCTATCACTAGTTGTACGAATACCAGTAATCCACGTAACGTCATAGCAGCTGGTCTTATTGCGCGTAATGCAAATGCGAAGGGCTTAACTCGCAAGCCATGGGTTAAAACCTCATTAGCACCGGGTTCAAAAACAGTGCAATCGTATCTTGAAGATGCAAAATTACTGTCAGAATTAGAGCAACTTGGTTTTGGTATTGTTGGCTTTGCGTGCACTACGTGCAACGGTATGAGTGGTGCGCTTGATCCCGTTATTCAACAAGAAGTGATTGATCGCGACCTATACGCCACGGCTGTGCTCTCTGGTAATCGTAATTTTGATGGCCGTATTCACCCATACGCTAAGCAAGCATTTTTAGCGTCTCCGCCATTAGTAGTTGCCTATGCTATTGCAGGAACTATTCGTTTTGATATTGAAAAAGACGTACTCGGACAAGACCAGCAGGGCAATGATGTAACCTTAAAAGATATTTGGCCATCAGATGAAGAGATTGACGCAGTGATTAAACAAAGCGTAAAACCTGAGCAGTATAAGAAGGTTTACGAGCCGATGTTTAATTTAACCGTTGATTACGGTGAAGATAACGACCCACTTTACGATTGGCGCCCACAAAGTACTTATATTCGCCGCCCGCCATATTGGGAAGGCGCACTCGCTGGTGAGCGTACCATGAAAGGTATGCGCGCATTAGCGGTACTTGGCGATAACATCACAACTGATCATTTATCACCGTCAAATGCAATTATGGCCAGTAGTGCAGCAGGTGAGTACTTAACGCATATGGGTGTGCCAGAAGAAGACTTTAACTCGTACGCAACGCACCGCGGCGACCATTTAACTGCGCAACGTGCAACCTTTGCTAATCCTAAATTACTTAATGAAATGGTGATTGAAAATGGCGAAGTGAAACAAGGCTCATATGCCCGTATTGAGCCTGAGGGCACAGTTACTCGGATGTGGGAAGCAATCGAAACCTATATGCAGCGCAAACAACCATTAATTATTGTTGCAGGAGCTGACTATGGCCAAGGTTCTTCTCGTGATTGGGCAGCCAAAGGCGTGCGTTTAGCAGGCGTTGAAGTTATTGCTGCAGAAGGTTTTGAGCGCATACACCGTACTAACTTAATTGGTATGGGTGTATTACCGCTGGAATTTAAAGCGGGCACTACCCGTAAAACGCTTAAGCTAGATGGTAGTGAAAGTTACGATGTAACTGGTGAATTAACACCAGGTGCGAGCGTTAATTTAACGATTACCCGCACTGATGGTGAAGTATTAAATGTGCCAACAAAGTGCCGTATTGATACTCAAGAAGAACTATCCATTTATGCTGCAGGTGGTGTATTACAACGCTTTGCTCAAGACTTTTTAGAAGCCACGCAAAGTGTATAAGGAAAACAGTCATGACATTTAAACCACAAATTAAAGTACCTGCCACCTACATGCGCGGTGGCACTAGTAAAGGGGTATTCTTTAATCTCAGCGATTTACCAGAGGCTGCACAAGTGGCAGGTTCTGGGCGAGATAATTTATTGCTGCGAGTGATTGGTAGCCCAGATCCATATGGCAAACAAACCGATGGTATGGGGGGGGCTACTTCTAGTACCAGTAAAACCGTTATTTTAAGTAAAAGTGAGCAAGCTGATCACGATGTTGATTACTTATTTGGCCAAGTTGCTATTGATAAAGCGTTTGTTGATTGGAGCGGGAACTGCGGCAATTTAACCTCTGCAGTTGGCGCATTTGCAATTAGTAATGGTCTTGTTGATGCTAGCCGTATTCCAGAAAACGGTATGGCTATAGTGCGAGTTTGGCAAGCTAATATTAAAAAAAGCATTTTAGTGCATGTGCCAATGACCAACGGTGAAGTACAAGAAACGGGTGACTTTGAACTCGACGGGGTGACATTTCCCGCCGCTGAGGTGAAATTAGAGTTCATTGATCCAGCGGATGGCGATGGTGCGCTATTTCCAACAGGCAATGTGGTAGATGAACTAGCAGTCCCTGAGTTTGGTGTACTTAGAGCCACTATGATCAACGCGGGTATCCCTACTATTTTTGTTAATGCAGCAGATATCGGCTATACCGGCACTGAACTTCAAGATGATATAAATAATGACGAACAAGCATTAGCTAAGCTTGAGTCTATTAGAGCGCATGGGGCAGTTAAAATGGGCTTGATCGCTCATATTAGTGAGGCGGCAGCGCGTCAACATACACCAAAAGTGGCATTTATTAATAAACCGATGACATATCTAGCTTCAAGCGGTAAAGAAATTCACAGTGATAATATCAACCTACTGGTACGTGCCATGTCGATGGGGAAACTTCATCATGCCATGATGGGTACTGCCGCTGTTGCAATCGGCACCGCAGCTGCGATAGCAGGATCGCTCGTTAATCTTGCAGCTGGTGGCGGTCAGTTGAGCGAAGTTAACTTTGGTCATCCGTCAGGTACATTAACTGTAGGCGCGCAAGCGATACTTCAAAACGGTAAGTGGCAGGTTACCAAGGCCAGTATGAGTCGCAGTGCTCGTGTGCTAATGGAAGGCGTTGTCCGAGTACCTGAGGTCAATTAATTAGTGAAATAAAACTAAAAGTGGCAGTCAGGCCACTTTTACATCCATATTTATGTGAAAAAATGTAAACAGCATTGCGTCAAATTGTATTCTTTGGTTGATATTTCCCCTAAAGTTAGTCCCTCAATGAGTTTCAAAAAAAAACAGTGTTTTTTTAATTCTTTGTTTTTAAATGTTTTTTATTTTATTTCTTTTAACTTGTGTTAAAAATGGCAGTGCTAGTTAGATGCATATTTACAGGTGTAATTAAAATTACATTTTTTTATAAATTGTCATATATTGGTGGTAAGTTGATAACATGTAATAATAATGTGGTTAATTACGTTAATTTGATACGGTTTTATACATAATTTTAACTTAAATGACTGTTGATATTAATATAGGCTACGATTTCAGTAATGCTATTTGCTAACAAGCACCCTAGGAGATTTTCATGGCGAAAAGAATAATTAAATTTACCCCAATTGCAGCCTCGGTTGCATTGACTCTCGGCCTGACCGGTTGTGGCTCAGAAAATGATAATAACTATAACAAGCCTGAACCAGTTACAGTATACAAAGGCGAAGTCAGCACTAATTTTAATACCCAAGTATCGGGGAAAGCTGTAAAAGGCGCGTTAAAAAATGCCAAAGTGACAGTATCTACTGTTGATGATGCGGGGGAATCTGTCCCAGTAGCTTATCGTTTAGAGGCTGCATCTGATGCAAGCTATACTGCAGAATCGACAACTTCACAAGCAGACGCTGATGCCAAAGCATTGGCATTGGTTGCGGCAGCTAATCCAACAGAGACAATGACGTCAACCAGTGGTGCCTATAATATTTATCTAGAAGACGGCTTTTCGGGTCCGCTTTATATTACGGTGAGTACGTCGAAAGAAGATGACAGCATGGTCAAGTGTGATTCATTTACCGGTTGTGGCAGCTATGATGAAACCCCAGCAGCATCTGAAGTCGCTGGGATGATCAATAATGGCGATGCCGCGATTGATTTTGGCGAATGGTACAAAGATGATCTTGAATTACAAGTTGTTAAGTTTATTAAAGCTTCACCAGCACCAGCAAGTGCTCGTGGTATTAATTTCGCGGAGGGTGATGGTACTGGTGTGCAGCAGTACTTTGCTAATGTGACTTTATATACGAGTATCGCAGCAAAAATGTTGTTAGACGGTGCTAAAGATGGTTCAGCAGTCTCAGATGAAGCAGTTGCAGCGGCAAGTTTAAAAACATTAATTCAAGTATTAGGGCCTGATACAGCAATTAAAGCCGCTTCTTTACTTGGTGATATTTCTCTTGGTGGTGCGGTTGATTTCAGTGATATTGGCGAAGGTGATTCACTGGATGCAGGTACTTTGGCATTAGTTCAAACTGCCGTTTCATTGCAGTCTGTCGCGGGGGCGGGTGCCAATGGCTCATTAAAAGACCTGATTGCAAGTCTATCTGCAGCTGTTAAAGAAGGCAAAGTAAGCAACAGTGACAATGAAATTGTCCAGAAGATTGCAGCTGAGTTACAAAAAGCAGTTGAGAATACCAGCCTTATTTTTGCCGCAGTAGTTACAGGTGAAGGTATTGATGAAGCATTTGCTAAAGTTGCTGAAAACTTAGGTATTACCGATCCTGATGAAATTGCAAAATTCAAAAATAAAGCCACCAAAGCTGTTGAAGATGTGCAAGCAAAAGCAAAAGATAAAGGGCTTGATAAAGATTTAAAAGAAACCGCAAAAGAAGTTAAAAAAGCATTAGAGAAAATTGGCTGTGAAGATAACTGTGATGCTGGTGATGATCTAACAGCTAAAGTAGCGGCTGAGTTAGAATTACAAGTTACTGCAACTACTGCTGCATTAACTACGTCTACCGACTCAATCGCTGTTGGTACTGCTGAATTGACAAAAGTGAAAACGTTGGGTGATGCTGGTTTAGAAACAACCGAGCAGGTTTTGGCTTACAGTGCTGATGTGTTTACGTTATCAGGGAGCAAGGCGGAATATAGCCAGTTACAAGTAGAGCTTTCTGCTGCACTTGCTTCAACACAAGGGATTGCAACAACCGCCGCAAGTTTAGGTGAGCAATATCAACAATTAGTTGATAAAGCAAACTCGTTAAGTAGCGCTGTTGCAACCCAACTCGCAGCGGTTTCAACTTTAATTACGGGGATTGATGCTGAGGTGGTTCGCTCTAATGAGGCTGTGACTGCATTAGGCATCGATATCGACGTTGCAAAAAGCAATGTGACTATCGCAAGCAATAACCTAGATGCTGCTGATTCTGCGGCAATGATTGCGCAAAGTGATTTAGCAACAGCTATGATTGCAGTTGCCGCTGCAGCGATTGACAACAAAGCTAATGCAGAACTTGCTTTGTCATCCGCTCAAGCTGCAATTACCGTGGCTACAGCGACTAGTGCAAAAGCAGCCGAACTCGCTAATGCGGCAGTACAAGCTGAGGTTGCTGCTGCTGCATTAATGGATATTGCCGCTGAAGCGAGTGATAAAGAGATTGCTACAAATTTATCTGCAGAAGCTAAACTCAGTGCTACATTAGCCACAAGCGTTAGCAACGAAGCAGATACTGCTTTGAGCAGTGCAACCTCACTTGAATCTGATGCCCAAGCAGCAATTGCAACATTTACAGTATTAGTTGATGTTAAAGCAGGCACTGAGAGTATTCGAAATGCAACTTTGGTAACGAAAACAGGCGGTCGGGCATTATTTGATACTGCCGAAGTTATTTATGATGTGCTAACAGAAGCTTGGGACTTAGGAGATGAAGCCACTGGTGTTGTTTCTACACGATATCCTAATTGGACGTATAGCTTTGATAAAGATGCATTAGAGCTAAATCTTGTTAATAGTGAAAATGGCGATAAGATCAACGTTAATGGTTCTATCAATAATAAAGCAATTGTATTTGCGTTTGGCGGTATGATTGAAACAGTTGATGGTGCAAAAGTTAGTATTGAAACACTTGATGATATGGGTGAGGCTTTACAGAATTGTATCGACGCTAACAGTGGGACTATTCCTAAAGATCTATCAGATTCTTGTTTAGTAATTAACTTTGAAGAGGAAGTTTCAAGCGATACGGCTGTTGATGGAAATGTGTTATCAGTAGATGGCTGGAGTCGTGTTGAAATAGTTGACGGTGATTCAGGATTTATTGGTACATTAAGCATATCTGGCGCAGATGTAACAGAGCTTGGCATGATCAGCGCAACAGGTGTTACAGGTGATATTGATTTCACTGCGATGTTATCTGTTGATTGGGCAAATGAAAATGATAATTATGCCGTTGATATCGAGTTACATAATAGTATTGGCTATACACTATCTTTGATGGCAGAAGAGGGTGAGGACTTTATGGGTAGCGTAAATGCTAACTTCGCAGGTGCGATGATGAAGTTTGGTACAGTAACAGAGATCACAAATGGTATTTCTGTAGAGTATATTGATGGTGAAGTTATCGATTACACTGATATTAGTTTTTTAGATTCATCGAAGTAACGTAAAAATAAGAGGGAGAGTCGTTCTCCCTCTTAAATAATAACAAGTGAAATAAGTATGAAAAAAAAAATTCTCACGTTAGGATTTTCCGCTTTTTTAATTACCCCTATTAGTTACGCTGCAGAGCAGTTTCAAGTCTTTACCACATTCGATTCAGAAGTGTATACAGAAGCACAACCTGTCACTGCCTTTATTGACGACTTTGATGCTCCACTTACATCAGGTGATAGCGCATTTACTTATAATGTGTTTGAGTTTGGCGTTGGTTATGGAAATTTTAAAGTCGGTTATCAAAGTCGTTTTGATTATGTTTTAAGTTTTGATCCGGATACTGCTGTTTACTTTCATACCGAAAAAAATGATCTTCCTTTTGAAGATAGAAATTATGTTTATTACCTAGACGGTAAGCAATCAACCACCAATGGATTGTTTGTTTCATATGATTTCAAATTTTTAGACTCTGACGCATTAACAATAACGCCTAAATTAACGGTTTTTGCTAGTACGCATTTTCAAGATATAAATGTAGAAGGTACAGTTTATAGTGATGAGATCCAAGGCGCATTAACAGTTGACTCTTATTTTTCGAAAGATATTTTATTTAAGCGATTTACTCCTGATGAGAACCCATCCGGCTTAGGGTACAGCGTTGATTTAGCAGTTAATTGGAAAATAAATCAAGACTTAACCATAGGCCTTCTCGCACAAGACTTACTGTATGAAACCGAGTATAAAAAAAGTGGTTTTGCAAATGGTTATACAACAGAGCTCCCGTTTACTGAAAACGATGATGGCGATATTGCTACTGAGCCTACAATACGCTTAGCAACGTCAGAGTATGGTAATGAAGTTACACATAAATTTGATATGCCGGTGCGCGTTAAGGTTTATGCGGATTATCGTATTAATGATTTGTTTTCTTCAGAGCTGATGGTTAAACAATTTGATCAAGATACGTTTTCTCAATTAAAAGCACGCATGCACTTTTGGGATCATTGGGCAGTTATTGGTGGTTATGAAATAAAAAGTGAAGCATTTTTGCTGGGTATTGAGAACGATTATTTTGGTTTTAATATACAGACCGATAATCTCGATATTGATAAAGCGTATTATGCCAATGTAAATTGGTACCTGAAGTTAGCGTTTTAAGGACTTGTGATGTTTAAAAAACTTATATCAGTTAGTTTACTTATGTCATTAGTTGGTTGTGGTGACTCATCAGATAATGGCACAACAAACACTTTGCCTGTCATGCTGACGTCCTCCTCGGTAAGCTTTTATATTGCGCCTTGGCAATCCACTGCGGGTACGTTAACACTCATTAATGATAACACGGGCTCTATAGAAAATATTGACGTTGCAAATATTAATGATGTGACTTTACCAACCACAACTTTAAATTTTCATCATGTTGAATTTACCTCAAATGCAACGACGTTAACATGTCCAAGTTTTGCAGGTTGTGGTCGCACAGTGAGAAACAACCCGAATGATCAGAATTCTAATCGTCGCATTGATTATCAAGAAGTGATGGATATGACATTAAGTTACCGTGCTGATTTTTTTGCAGCCCCGGGCGAAAATAAGGTCTATTTATCGCCGATCAGCTCAGTGATTAGCGATAATAACTTAGACATAAGCATAACCACACAAAGCTTGAGTGCGACACCTTTTTATCACCTCACTCATAGTCAGTTGAATGACAGCCTTGAAGCTGAGTTGCTTACTAATGCACTGACTTTTGGTGTGATCTTAAAAAGAGCTGCGGATATCGAGGCGAGTTTAAATACAGCCAATAATACGGTGGTAGAACAACAGGCCCAGTTAGCAAGTTTGCCACTTTATCGTACTTTTGCAGATCGCTATGTGTCAGAGAATTTACTTAATGAAGATGGTAATCAATTATTGCAATCCGTCGTTGGAGAGGTCAAACAAAAGCTAGTTATGATTGGGAATGCTAGCAATATTTCGCCACTAGAACGAGATGAAGAGCAATTACACTCTCGTGAGTTACTCGAAGATGTGCGTAATATAATAGGTGTGGCACGCTTACAAGAGCAAACGTACAGTGATGAGCTCAAACAAAAGCTAACTGAATTTGAAATAATATTAGGCGAAGACTCGCAACAAACTATTATCGTTTTAGCGAATGTGCTTTATGACGTGCTCTATAACTTTTCGCCATTAAATAATACCGACGCAGGAGTTTATAATTTACAGGGACTGACAATAAACTACCAACAATCCCCTTATTCTTGGGCTATTAGTGGCCAGTATGATGAGCATGACGTACAGCTAGATTTAAATATTCCACAATGGCAAGTAAGTGGACTGCTGGGTAATAAAGTATCCGGTATTATTAGTGCGAAAGTGATAGGCAAAGATGCTCAACTAAACGCCGATGTGAGTGATTTAGTGTTGTCATTTGATGGAACTGACGATCCATTTTCAAATGATCAAAGTGAAACAACCGGGCAGCTGAATATAGAGACAAAGGTTTCATTAGAAAGTGCCAATAGCGGCGTCTTAACCGGTGATATAAAGCTAAACGCCGATCGCTTCGTTACTCCTTTTGAAGAGCTTGTGACAGTGGTATCTGGCTTTGACTTTAAAGGTCAGCTTGTTAGTGAAAATCAAACGACACAGTTTAACCTACAAGCAATAGAAGCAACGCCATTTATAAATGAAGCTACACAGAATCTTGCATTTGCTGTGCAATTGATAACGCCATTAAATGGCGCACCGGATTTTCAGTTTGCTTATGTTGGTCGTTTGAATCGTTTAGCTGATATTAGCAATGCAGAGATTGCCTTACGGCTAAAGGATAGAGCACTTGAAATTAACTTACGTACTGTTGGCAATAATATTAATGCAGTGATCCACGGTGCTCAAGGTCGCTGGTTAGATGTTAAGCAAAAAGGTCGAAACTACAGTGGTGGATTATATTTTGGCGATACACAAATCGCAGATGTAACAGCGGTAAGAGGGGTTCCTGGTATATTATTTCCTGATGGGACATTTGAGTCGTTGTTTTAATAATATATAGGCGCTTATTTGCTAACATTTAAGCGCCTTATTTTTAGCTGCTACATTGTTTTTTTTCTTCAATATAGCTTGAAAGTGCTCCTTGCTCTTTCATTTTTTTTATCTCGTTATTGAGATCGGCTAAAATTTCCTGCCAATATGGGTTTGCTTTACTTACTGTGTAATAGAGGGGTTTGTAACCTAAAGGTGGGGACAATACCATTAGAGCAGTTTTCATTTGCTGTTTTTCTTTTTCGGAGGCAGCAGACTTTTCAATGCTGGCAATCAACACGTCAAAATCAGCTACAATTAGGTCTACCCGTAGGCCCATAAGTAAATGAATTTGCTGAAACTCATTATTGGCAACAATGGTATTAATTTGTTTTGAGTCAATTAGTTTATCGAGTTCTGGGGTGTTTTTATATGCTCGGACAACACCAATAATTTGATCTTTTATAGACTCTACACTGCCGTCATAGTTTGAGTGGCTGCCATTTAGTGCGACTAGTGACAAGTTTCCACCTGGAATAGCCGAGGATAAAGCCATTAAATCATTGCGCGTTTTATTTGGCTTATTCTCTGACATAACATTATTATCAATAAAATACTCAGGAAATAAAATATCTGCATGACCTAATTCGGCCGCTCTTAGTGCTCGGGCCCATGGGAGAAACTCTATATGCACTCCATAACCTTTTTGTAGTAGTAGTTTAACGGTTAGTTGAAATAGCCAACCGTTGTTACAAAGTGATTCATCAATATAAGGGGGCCAATTTAAAGTGACTAGTTTTAAAAGTTTCTTTGCTTCAATATTGTAAGCATAGCCATATTCATATCGTACTGCTGGAGCAACGATTGTTTGATCACCGACTTGGTAAGAAACAGGGGTCATAGTCGCTTTCGCGAATCCACTAAACAACAATAGAAAGACTAAGTACTTTTTCATTTATTTGATAAGTTTTTGTAATTATTCTTAAAGTTTAGTCGCATATATGTATTTAACAACTTAAAAAGACGATAACTAAAATGTATTTACAATGTTTATCGTTGCAGCCGTTTGAGAAGGAACGGGTAAATGATGGCATGTTTTTTTATGTGTTTTTATTGGCAAGGTAAGGAGTGACAGCAGCTGTCAGCGCCTACACAAAAGTTACTTGGCTTGCTTAAAAATACGTTAGATGCAAGAATAAAGACGATAATTTATTCATTCTACATAAGGAACAATGTTTTGCGTTTAACGCCGCCCTAAGTTATTCCTCCTCTAAATCACCGCTGCGTGATACCTATATACCAAACATTGGTAGGCGCTTATGTGCCGTTTTAATAAATAAAAAAACATTAATGAAAATGCGGTTGTCATCGTTTAGTAAAAGCATTGTCGGTGTTTTATTGACTGCTGTATGGGCGTTAATGTTAACTACATGACAAGGTTTTTTATGTTAGAAAAAATAAAACGAGATTGGCTTTTTAACATCCGAGGGGACTTACTAGCAGGTACTGTGGTGGCGCTTGCGCTAATACCAGAAGCGATTGCTTTTTCTATTATAGCGGGCGTGGATCCTAAAGTCGGTTTGTATGCTTCATTTTGTATTGCCGTGGTTATTTCGATAGTGGGTGGACGACCAGGGATGATTTCTGCCGCTACTGGCGCTATGGCTTTACTGATGGTTACCTTAGTTAAAGAGCATGGTTTAGAATACCTTTTGGCGGCGACATTACTCACCGGTGTGATACAAATTATTGCAGGCTATTTAAAACTGGGGAGTTTAATGCGCTTTGTGTCTCGCTCCGTGGTTACAGGCTTTGTAAATGCGTTGGCAATTCTTATTTTTATGGCACAGCTGCCGGAGCTGACGAATGTAACATGGCATGTATATGCGATGACGGCTGCGGGTCTTGGGATCATTTATTTATTCCCTTACTTACCGGTGATAGGCAGAACAATTCCATCACCACTAGTGTGTATCGTGGTTTTAACTTTGGTTGCAATGTTGGTAGGACTTGAGATTCGAACTGTTGGCGATATGGGCCAGTTACCAGATACCTTACCAATATTTTTATGGCCTGATGTGCCTTTTAACCTCGACACACTGCTAATAATTCTTCCTTATTCATTTGGCCTTGCTGTCGTTGGTTTATTGGAGTCGATGATGACAGCGACAATTGTTGACGACTTAACCGATACCGCTAGTGATAAAAATCGTGAATGTAAAGGTCAAGGGATCGCGAACATAGGTTCAGGTTTAATGGGAGGAATGGCCGGCTGCGCGATGATTGGCCAGTCGATCATTAATGTAAAATCAGGGGGACGTGGCCGCTTATCAAGTTTTACCGCGGGTACTTTTTTGCTACTTATGGTGGTGTTTTTAGATGAATGGCTAAAGCAAATTCCAATGGCGGCACTGGTTGCCGTGATGATAATGGTGTCGATTGGCACCTTTTCTTGGAATTCACTGCGAGATTTAAAGAAAAACCCATTATCAAGTAGCATCGTAATGGTTGCTACGGTCGTTGTTGTTGTCGCAACGCATAATTTGGCCATGGGAGTATTGGTCGGTGTGCTATTGGCGACACTATTCTTCGCCAATAAAATTGGTCGTTTTATGGTTGTAAAGCCAGCGCAATCATCGGCTGATGAACGAGTATACCAGGTTGTTGGACAGGTGTTTTTTGCATCCTCAGAGCAGTTTATTGAGTCGTTTGACTTTAAAGAGGTCGTTGCTAAAGTAGTGATTGACTTAACTCATTCGCATTTTTGGGATATTACGGCAGTGTCGTCGCTTGATAAAGTTGTGATTAAATTTAGACGCGAAGGTGCAGAGGTCGAGATTATTGGTATGAGCGACGCGACGGCAACGATTGTTGACAAATTTGGCGTTCACAATGACCCTGAAGAAGTTGAAAAACTCATGACAGGCCATTAAGGAGAGCACAATGAATAAAATTATTACTTGTATAGATGGCTCAGTTTACACAGATGATGTGTGTAAGGCGGGGATTTGGGCGGCCAAGAAACTTAATAAATCGATGCTATTTTTGCATGCCATAGAAAAACAAAACGCTGCTGTGATTGACGACTTAAGTGGCATAATTGGTTTTGGTGCAACTACATCATTATTATCAGAGATGGCGACACTGGATGAGCAACGCAGTAAATTAGCATTGCAAATAGGCAAAGAAATGTTAGAGCACGCGAGTGTATTTGCTAGCCAACAAGGGTGTAAGTCAATTGAAAGTAAGCAGCGCCATAGCGGTATTGTTGAGGCAATTTGCGACCTTGAAGATGCAGCGCGACTGATTGTTATTGGCCGAAGCGGTAAAACTCACGAACAGAATTTTAAAGCTATTGGGTCGCATATTGAGCAGGTTATTCGCCATGTTCATACACCTATTTTAATTGCCAATCGTCACTTCAGTGAGCCGAACAACTTTATGCTTGCTTATGATGGACGAGAAACAGCAGATAAAATGGTTAAACAGATTATTGCTGGTGGTTTGTTGCATCATTTAACGTGTCATTTGGTGACTGTAGAAAATGGCAAACATGATTTGTTGGAAAAATTTAAACGCACCGAAGCGTTGCTTATTGAAAGTGGTTTTGAAGTCAAATCAAGTATTTTAGAGGGTAATATTTTTAGTTCTTTAATGGCATATAAAACTAAAAATAAAATAGCAATGCTGGTAATGGGGGCCTTTTCGCATTCAAAAATAGCACATGCTTTTTTGGGCAGTAACACCCTAAAAATGATAGAAAACACGCTATTGCCGTTAGTTATTTTACGCTAAACTACCATCTAATCGAGATGTAAAAAGATACTTATAGCTAAATAAACGTTTTAGAAGCTTCCGATAGAGCTCTAGATAGATGCTGTAAATTCGCTTAATATCGTATCTCATAATGTGGACCTTAACATTAAGTAATGAAAACATTATGAGAAATACCGGCCAACTAGCCCATTTTGACTAGTTCTATTGCCATATAGTAATCTAGCATAAATACTGCGTTCACTTTAATAAATTCGTAAGTGCAGTATCTAATGTCTTATAACGAAAGCAATAGCTGCTTTCAAGAGCTTTAGTTGGTTGTACATATTGTCCGTAAAGCAGCAAATCTGCCATTTCACCCATTACTAATTTTAGAACCCATGCAGGCATAGTTATTTTTGCTGGTCGATTTAATACTTTACCTAAGCTTTGACTAAATTCGCTATTTGATACAGGTGTTGGGGCGGTCATATTAATTGCGCCACTGAGTTGCACATTATTGATAATGTGTATAATTAAATTAATCATATCCTCGATATGTATCCATGACATGCCTTGCTGGCCATCAGCAATAGGACCACCTAGTGCTAATTTAAATGGCGGTAACATTTTGGCTAATGCACCACCATTGTTAGCTAAAACGATACCTGTACGTAATAAACATACTCGAGTATTGATTGATTCTGCTTGCAGGGCGGCTTGTTCCCAATCATGGCATAGCTGATGACTAAATTCAGGGGTCACATCAACAAAGCTTTCGTCAATTACGGTGGTTGATTGGCGACCGTAAAATCCGACCGCACTGCCTGATATAAAAGTATGCGGCGGTGTATCGCATTGGTTAATTGCAGCGCTAATTTGTTGAGTGATCGTAATACGGCTGTCTCGCAGTATTTGTTTTTGTTTTTCACTCCAGCGTTTATTTACTATGGGTTCACCGGCTAAATTGATAACGCAATCGAGATTGTTAAAATCAACCTCTTCAAGGGAGTCAGTCGCATTAATGTTCTCACCTAACAGTTTTGTCGCATTTGCAGGATTGCGGGTGAGCACTGTCAATTGATGTTCTTTGTTCAGCTCAGGGCACAAATGACGACCGATCAGGCCTGTTGCGCCGGTTATTAAGATATGCATAGCAATAAAACTCTTTTAGTAATTATGTAATCGTTATACGTAGAGTAGGCTGCTTTGATCACTTTGCAAATATTTCATTTTACAGACTTTTCACATACACTAGCTGCAGTTTATATTTTAAAGGATTGTAGTTTGGCTAGTTTAACTGGGGTAAACAAAAGTTTAGTTATCTTTGCAGCGTTGGTGATTGCTTTAGCTGGTATTAAAGCGGCAAGTGTTATTGTCATTCCGTTTGTACTTGCAGCATTTATTGCCATTATTTGTAGTCCTTTATTAAGTTTTTTTGGTCGTTACAAAATACCTAAAGGCATCGCGATCATGCTAGTGATGTTGATGGTGGTTGGCTTAGGGGTTAGCCTTGCCAGCTTAGTCGGGCAATCATTGACTGACTTTTCACAGCATTTACCTGAATATAAAAGTAAGTTACAGGATGAGTTTATTTGGCTGGTTGATGTTGCTGCCAAGTACAATATTTTGCTCAATAAAGAGCAAGTTATATCAATGTTCGACCCGGGAAAAATGATTGATGTTGCCACCGGTATGCTGACTGGCTTAGGTGGCGTGATGGCAAATTTGTTCTTAATTATTTTAACTGTGGTATTTATGCTTTTTGAAGGGCCTATGCTTAGTCATAAAATTCATATGGCATTAGACGATCCTGATATGAAAATGCAGCAAATAGACCGTTTTTTAAATTCTATTAACTCTTATTTAGCGATCAAAACAGTGGTAAGCGTTGGTACAGGCATATTAGCTGGGCTACTACTGTGGATCTTAAATGTTGACTACTTCGTGTTATGGGGGGTAATGGCATTTATGTTTAATTACATCCCTAATATTGGCTCTATTATTGCTGCTATCCCAGCAGTTTTATTAGCTTTGATCACGCAAGGACCATTGGTCGCAGGGATTGTAGCAGTAGGGTATTTAACTATTAATACCGTGATGGGTAATATAGTTGAACCAAAGTACATGGGTAAAGGTTTAGGACTGTCGACCTTAGTGGTATTTTTATCACTCATCTTTTGGGGTTGGCTGATTGGCACGGTAGGTATGTTGTTATCGGTGCCATTGACGATGATTGTTAAAATAGCCTTAGAAGCCAGCGACGAAGGGCGCTGGTTAGCGACTCTGTTAGGTAATGGTGAAGAAATCGAGTCACCTTCTAAATAACCACC
This sequence comes from Pseudoalteromonas sp. SG44-17, assembly GCF_014164235.1. NCBI lineage: Bacteria > Pseudomonadati > Pseudomonadota > Gammaproteobacteria > Alteromonadales > Pseudoalteromonadaceae > Pseudoalteromonas > Pseudoalteromonas sp. SG44-17. The sequence continues at coordinate 21,613 of NZ_JACJEV010000039.1, forward strand.
GTGGTGGTCAGATAGGTTGTTTTAATACAGTAATGTGCTGCTCTAATATACGCAATTCACAGCGCTTATATACAATTGCAGCCTGGGTGGCGTTGGGTACTTTGTGTAAATAACGCCATTTACAGCTGTCTTCCAGGTATTTTTGGTAATTGATAATGCTACGTTTAAAAATTGGTAGCAACTGAGAGTTACCGGTATCTTCTTGGATTTTATTTAAATCTAAAGTGATTTTATTTATCCAGGTTTGTTGAATACGGGTTAAGGTCTCTATCTGTTTATCTAAACATTGAATATATTTTTTAGCTTCATCAGGTGTTGCTTGCTCAACGACTGTACATTGCTCTTCTGCTGCAAACGTTGTTGTACTCAGTGCTAAAAGCAGCCCAGATACAGCTATTAACCAGTTATTTTTTATCATTATAATTAAACTCTAAAATAAATTTCGCGCCGCCTAAGGTATCAGCATCTAAAATAGTCAGGGTACCGTGATACGACTTTACTAAATCTGACACAATCGCCATACCGACACCGTGTCCGCTTTCGTAGGTGTCCAAGCGGGTACCACGAGTAAGCAGGGATTCGCGTTTATCAACCGGCACACCGGGTCCATCATCACTAATAGCGATAGTGAGGTTGCGTTTTTGAATGACTTGGATATCGACTTGTGAACGACAAGCTTTACAGGCGTTATCAATTAAGTTACCCAGTAGTTCGAGTAAATCAGTTTTGTCACCTAAAAAGTAATCTTTGTCTTTAACCGCATGGGTAAAAATAATATCTTTATCGCGGTAAACTTTACTCATTGCATTGAGGATTGAATCTAGCACCGGCTTAATGGCTGTTTGTTTTTTCCATGTATCAGCTGCACCCGTTGCAGCGCGTTTTAATTGGTGTTCGATCATCACATTTATACGGTCAAGCTGCTCTTGGGCATCGGCATCGTTGGCAAGCGGGCTCGATTTTAATACTGCCAGTGGCGTTTTAAGTGCGTGAGCTAAGTCGCTTAAAGACGCACGATAGCGCTCTTTTTGGCGTTGCTGAGTTTCGAGTAGTAAATTTAAATCGGCTTTTATAGTTTGCAGCTCAACAGGATAAAGTCCTTTAATTTCTTGAATATCACCTGACTCAATGGCTTTTATTTCTTTATCCAGTCGTTGCAACGGCCGCGCGCTCCACACAAAGCCCACAGCCATTAATGCTGCAATGGCTACACCCATGACGTACATCCAGTTTACAAGGGTTTGCTTAAAACCATCCATTAAGCGCAGTAGAGCATCGTTGCGTTTTAATAAAATAAAGCGAGCATGCTCTGACTGGTCAATGTTATTTAAAATAACGGTTAGGCTAAGTTGCCAATACACGGTATTTTTATATTCCACACGACGAAAGTCGGCAGCGCCTGCTTTGGTTTCTAGTTCGTCAGGCACAAAGTTAACATTTACCGCCGACTCAGAGTGCCATACAGGCTGTTCTTCACGATAGATCATCGCATAAGTATCAGAATTTAAACGATTCAATTCAGGAGCTAAAATAGTGCTGGGCATGATAATGCCGCGCTCAGTAAAATCGACTTCTGAAATTAAAGAATATAAATGGGCTTCGAGGGTTTTTTCGGTGGCTTCGACTAACGAAGCATAGTATGCCTTACCAATAGAGAAGAATAAAATGGGTAAAGCGACCAATAAAACAAAGACAAGGATAAATCCTTGCCTTACTTTTAACGGTATTTGCGATGCTACCACTGACTTTTAAGCCTGTAACCGCGTCCGCGTAGTGTTTCTACTGGGTTTAAAGTACCATCAGGGTCAAGCTTTTTACGTAAGCGCAGTACGAATACTTCGATTACATTTGAATCTAAATCAAAGTCCTGATCATATATGTGCTCTGTTAGCTCAGATTTGGAAATCACTTTTTGTGGATTAACCATTAAATACTCAAGCACTTTGTATTCGTATGCGGTGAGACTTAGCTCTCGGTCATCAACCCACACTTGTTGTGAGCGGGTGTGAATTTTAATAGGCCCAGCAGTCATTTCAGGATTTGCTTTACCTGCGCTACGACGGATCAACGCGTTACACCGCGCTATTAACTCTTCAACATGAAATGGTTTAGTTAAATAGTCATCAGCACCAGCATCAAGTCCTTCAACTTTATCTTGCCAACGGTCACGTGCTGTTAAAATCAGAATTGGAATTGTAATCCCTTGTGCGCGGGCTTTATTGATCAGTTCAATACCGTCAATTTTTGGTAAGCCTAAATCAACTACCGCCATATCAAGAGGATATTCTGTGATGTGAAATAAACCAGCTTCGCCATCATGACAGAGATCGACACTATAACGTTCTTTTTCTAATGCATTACGCAGATTGTCTGCTAAGTGTAAATCATCTTCAATTACTAAAATTCGCATTTCTTAATCCTTCTTCACTTCGCCGGTCTTTTTATTGACATGAACGTCGACGACATGGCCGTCCGATTTTAATATTCTTACAGTATAAATATCGTTAAGTACGGTAATTTTAAGAGTTTTACCATCTTCGACTTTTTTAGCAAGCTCAACAGCTTGTTTTTTATTTATCTCAGCTTTATTGACTTGAGATGCAGCTTGGCTACTAGTCGAAAAAACACTCGAAAATAGCACAGTGATGGCGACGCTGAGAGCTAACACAGTACGCATGATGAGAAACTCCTAAACCAGACCTGAATAGTTTAATGAACCAAGTAGCTATAATTCAAGTGAAAAATCACTAAATCTGATGATTCAATGCAGCAGAGTTTAATTAACATCCGGTGAACAAACACTGAATTGTGGTGATTTGACTCAAAGTCTTATACCCATTGCATTAAAATCTGGTTCATTTAAATAGTATAATCCTGTTTGATTGTTGGTTTTACTTAGCCAGGAAAAACTTTTTTAAACGGTTTAACTTGTGAGTTTTCATATACGCCGCCGTTGACGTAAGGATCTGCTGCAGCCCATTCGCGAGCGGCTTCTAATGAGCTAAATTCTGCAATCACTAAAGAACCAGTAAAACCAGCGTCAGCTGGCTCGGCGCTATCAATGGCAGGTAATGGACCTGCTGTCAGTAATCGGCCTTGCTCGTCTAATTCTTGTAAGCGTGCTAAATGAGCAGGGCGGGCGGCTTTTCTTAATTCTAAGCTATTTTCAACATCAGTTGAGTAAATCATATACAACATGGTGTGTTCTCTGGATTTGAATATTATTGAAATTATGCTGATATTAGCACAGCAAAATTAATAGGCGAATAAATTACGATTAGTTTAGAGCGCTATTAAAGCGCGAAAGCTTTACGCAGTTTTTAGTTAACTTTCGAGGCTGTAAATTGATGCTGCGATTTAATCACTGTTAGCTTGAACAAATTTTAATCTTAAAAGAACAACAACCTCTAAGGTTTACAGTATCATTATATTTTTAAGCGGAATCTGCTTGAAAAGCCCAGCACAACACTGGTAGAGTCGCTTGAATGGTACAAAATAATAATAAGGTTTTTAAATGAGCGATACTCGTGAGCATTTTAGCTCCCGCCTTGGATTTATATTAGCAGCTGCTGGCTCTGCGGTCGGTATTGGTAATTTGGTTGGTTTTCCAGTCTCAGCAACAAAAAATGGTGGTGGTGCTTTTTTGCTCGTTTACGCGCTGTTTGTTGTGTTTATTTGTTTGCCAGTAATGATGGCAGAGATGGCAATGGGACGCCAAGCACAAAAAGATCCATTAGGCTCTTACAAGTTATTATCTGGTAATGATACTAAGTGGAGTTTTGCTGGCTTTTTAGCAGTATTAACCCCGTTTATGATTGCTGTGTTTTATATGGTTATCACGGTATGGATTTTTGGTTATTTAAGCCAAGTTGCGGTTGGTAACTTAGATGTGTTGGCTGATCCAAAAAGCTTTGGGGTGTTTATTAATAGTTCCAGCGTGTTTGCGTATATGGCTGCTGTGGCATTAATTGTTAATTTGATTTTAGTCGGTGGTGTTAAGCAAGGGATTGAAAAAGCAGCTAAGTTTTTAATGCCAGCATTGTTCGTATTGCTAATCGCATTAGTGGCGTATGTATTGACGCTAGACAATGCTATGGCTGGCGTTAAGTACTATATTATCCCTGATTTTTCTAAGATGAATGCCAGTGTCTTGAACGGTGCATTAGCGCAAGCGTTTTTCTCATTGTCGTTGGGTATGGGTATATTGATGACTTACGCTTCATATATCTCGAAAAAGGATGACATTGTTGGCAGTGCTAAAATGGTTGCACTGACTGATTCACTGGTGGCGTTTATTGCCGGTCTTATGGTGCTACCAGCTATCTTTAGTTTTAACCCAGATACTGATCCTACTAAATTGTCTGACTCATCTGTGTCGATGATTTTTGAGTTTTTACCAAAGATTTTACTCGCGCTACAAACTGATATTGGCTATGTTGGTGCATCAATTGTTGCGTTTGTGTTTTTCTTGCTGGTATTTTTTGCTGCAATTACCTCGTTGGTATCCATCGTTGAGGTGCCAACAGCTACGCTAAGTGACCGTAAAGGCATAAGCCGTAAAATGGCGTTACTGATATTAACTGGTAGCATCGGTGTACTGACAGTGTTATGTACTATGTCGTTTGGTATGGTTGAAGGGTTAACTTCATTTACTAACTATGGCGGAGCGTCTAAAAGCTTATTTGATATTGTGTATGATGTATTTTACGACACTATCTTGCCATTGAATGGTTTAATGGTATGTTTATTCGTGATGTATCGCTGGAAAAAAGTACGTTTAAGTGAAGAGCTAAGCCAAGGTTGTCCAGGCTATGCAGGTAGCTTTACTGAAAAATACGTTAATTTTTCGCTATCAACCTTTATTCCGGTAATTTTAGTAGTTATATTTATTAATACCGTAGCGACTAAGTTTTTTGCTATGAGCATTTTCGGTTTTTAATTAATACAACTAATTGAGCTTCCCATAATTAAGCCGTGTTAAGTATCATTAGCACGGCTTTTTCAGTTAAGAGATTGTTGCCGAATCTAAGTACTGACCTATTCCTAATGTAAACATCCACAGTCCCCATAAGCTGTGTTCGATAACGCAGACAAACGTGGAGCGGCTTTGAGCATAGGTAAATGCAAATAATAACCCGCCTATAAATGCCAGTAGTACTGCTACCCAATTAGCATAAACAATATGCGCTAAAGCAAATACTGTGGCGCTAACAATTATGCGCACCGTTTTTTTTGGCATGATGCGTTTATAACGATGAAAAAAATAGGTTCGAAATATCAACTCTTGCGGCATGACTGACAATAATGGATAGAACGCGAGTAACATTAACCAGTCATTAAATGAGTTTCGAGGCAGCATAAACCAATTACCTTGATTAATGATCCCGTAAAAAACCCCTGAAAACAGTGCGCCGATAAAAAAGAAACTAAACAGTCGGCGTTTCACTGCGGAAAATTGACCAAGGCTGGTAAGTCTAAAGCGTTTAAAGTGGGGATCGCCTAGCAGCAACATACCGCAGACACTCATTAACACGATTAACGCGGGGATCAGCCAATTAGCAAGGTAGGCACGAAGGTAAAAACCCAGCAAAGGAAGGCATACAAATATAAATGTAAATTCAAACCAGCGGTATTGATTGGCGTTCAAGGTCGTCTCAGCGTGATTTTGTATACTAGGCTAACAAGCTAAGACGACATATTTATGACATTAAGAGCACTTTTTATTGTCTACTTTGGGCTCATCTTCATCGGGTAAATATTTATACAACATGATGATAGTGGCAAAAAGACTGACAAATGTGATCCCCATTAAGCCAAACACTTTAAAGTTAACCCAAAAATCGAGAGAAAAGTTATAAGCGATATAGATATTTAACGCTGATATTCCCGCTGTGATCGCTATCCACAATATGTTGAGTTTATCCCAAAGCGACTCAGGTACGGTAACTTCTTGCTCAGAGTCTGATGCATTATTTAAAATGGCACTGAGTGCTTGTTTAACTAAATTTTTACCAAGAAAGTAGCGACTGATCAATAAGCTTAATGAGAGCACAGCGTAGATGATAGTGGCTTTCCACTTCACAAATTGTTCATCATGAAACACCAGCGTAAGAGTGCCTAAAATCACTGCAATGGCAAAAAACAACCATTGGCGTGTAGGCACTTTGCCTATTTTAAAATAAGAATAAGCGACCTGCAGAAAAGTGGTGCCCATTAATAATGCCGTTGCCCAGTAAATATCAACTAACTTGAATACCGCAAAAAATAAAATTAGCGGAATAAACTCAATTATTGCATGCATAGAATGCCCAAAAAATAAAACCAAAGAATAGTTGCAGAGGTTGTATCAACTTATTGTGTTGTTTACAAGGTTGACTTAGTAGTTACTAACCCTTAGCCTGCGTGCCTTTGTATTCAATCATTACCAAAATCTGCTGAACAGTGACTGAGTAAGCGGTATTTTTAGGAGCATTTTATGAATAAAGCACAACTGATTAGTGCAATGTCTGCACACAGTGAATTAACTAAAAAAGATTCTCAAGCGGCGTTATCAAGCATGCTTGCAGCCATCACTAAATCATTATCAGAAGGTGATCAAGTGCAAGTAAATGGCTTTGGCACGTTTGCGTTAAGTTATTATCCTGCACGTACAGGACGCAATCCACAAACGGGAGAGGCAATAGACATTGAAGGCGCTAACAAGCCTGTATTTAAAGCAGCAAAAGCGTTGAAAGAGAGTCTTTAACGCGTTTGATTACCAGAAAAGGGCCGCAACAGGCCCTTTTCTTATTTTCGAAGTATGAACTTACAGCGCAGTTGCAGCTTTCATGCTCGCTACGAACTCTTGTAAACCACTGAGCATAGCTTGAGGGGTATCGAGATTCGCTTCAATAATTTTCACTACCGCCGAGCCAGATATAGCACCTGCTGCACCGGCATTAAGTGCTGCTTTTACATCATCAGGGGTTGAAATCCCAAAACCTAATAACGCAGGGGCGCTGTGGTATTCTTTTAGTTTAGTGACAATTGATGTCGCCGGCATTTGTGCTTTAGTTTCTGTGCCTGTTACACCCGCACGAGATAGCAAATAAGTATAACCACGGCCATAAGAGGCACATTCGCGTAAAGTGTCATCAGGTGCGTTAGGCGTGGCTATAAAAATGGGGTCAATGCCATTACTCATTGCCGCTTTGCGAAACATTTTAGATTCATGAAGCGGCACATCTGCAACTAGAATTGAGTCAACGCCGACTGCTTTGGCATCTTGGTAAAAAGCCTCTAAACCGCGTTTAAAAACTAAGTTCGAATACAACAATAAACCAATTGGGATATCAGCATTGTACTGGCGTACTTGCTTGATGATATCAAAGCAATCTTGGGTATTTATATTTACTTTAAGGGCCCGAATATTGGCAGCTTGAATAACTGGGCCATCTGCTATTGGGTCTGAAAATGGAATACCCAGCTCTAAGCCATCAGCGCCGCCATCAATTAAGCTTTTGATTATTTCAACGCTCAGTTCTTTATTTGGATCGCCAATTGTAACAAACGGCACAAATGCACCTTGATTTAGCTCGCTTAAACGGGCGAACATTTTACCGTAGCGGTCTGTTTTTTGGATTGCTGTCTGGCTCATAACTGATCCCCTTTAGAAAGTACATCCATAACGTGTGATAAGTCTTTGTCGCCGCGACCACTTAAATTCACTACTAAAATTGACTCTTCAGTTTGCTGCTCTGCATACTTCAGTGCGTAAGCTAGTGCATGACTTGATTCGAGCGCAGGAATAATCCCTTCGTTTTTAGCCAGTAATTGGAATGCTTCTAATGCTTCGGTATCTGTAATACCCACATATTGCGCACGGCCAGTTTCATGTAAAAACGCATGTTGTGGGCCAACAGCTGGGTAATCAAGACCCGCTGAGACAGAATATGATTCCTCAATCTGGCCATCATCATTTTGCATTATATAGGTATAAGTACCGTGCAAAATACCTTTAGTTCCTTTACAGATTGTTGCACCGTGCTCGTGGGTATCAAGCCCTTTGCCAGCGGGCTCTACGCCAATGAGTTTTACACTTGGCTCGTCAATAAAATCTGTAAACATACCAATGGCGTTAGAGCCACCGCCTACACAAGCAAGCACCGCATCAGGTAGGCGACCTTCAGCTTTTAATACTTGTTGTTTTGCTTCTTCACCAATCACTTTTTGGAACTCACGAACGATGGTAGGGAATGGGTGAGGACCTGCAGCAGTACCAAGTAAGTAATGCGCTTCTTTATAATTTGCTGACCAATCACGAAGCGCTTCGTTTACGGCATCTTTTAATGTGCCAGAGCCTGCAGTAACCGGGATCACTTCAGCGCCCATTAGTTTCATTCTAAATACGTTTGGTTGTTGGCGTGCCACGTCTTTAGCGCCCATATAAATACGGCATTTTAAACCAAGTAATGCACACGCAAGCGCCGTTGCAACGCCGTGTTGGCCTGCGCCTGTTTCAGCAATAACTTGTTTTTTACCCATGCGTTGAGTTAATAGTGCTTGGCCTAACACCTGATTCGTTTTGTGCGCGCCACCGTGCAGTAAGTCTTCACGCTTTAAGTATAATTTTACTTTTGGGTTTTTAATTAAGTTACGTGTTAATGTCAGCGGCGTAGGACGGCCAGCATATTCATTAAGTAACTTTTCCAGTTCAGCTTGAAAAGCCGGATCTGTTTGCGATTTATTAAATTCGTTTTCGAGTTGTTTAAGTGCTGGTACTAGCAATTCTGGGACAAACATGCCGCCAAATTCGCCGAAATAAGCTGGATTATTCATATTAACCTCAATATTTACGGATGCTGATAAATGCATCATTTAATTTGTTTGGGCATTTTTTACCGGCGCTTTGCTCAACCCCTGAATTTAGGTCGAGTCCATGCGCACCTTGATATAATGCACCTTGAATATTTTCTGGGTTTAAGCCACCAGCAAGCATAAATGGCTGCTTAGTCTCTTTGAGTATTGACCAATCAAAGGTCTTACCGGTACCGCCGGCTTGCGTATCGCTGTGAGTATCGTATAAGTGGCGATCAACGCCATTGACAGGTGTTGGCAAGCTATCCTTCACAGCTTGCGCCTTCCAAATCTGGCAATTACTTGGTAGCAAAGGACGCAGTTCGTTTATATAGACTGCATCTTCTTGGCCATGTAATTGCACTGCTGCAAGCTTTAAGCTCTGAGCATGATTGACAACGTCTGCGATTGTTGCGTTTACAAATACGCCTACATAGGCAAGCGGGGCACTTTGCATAACTTGTTTTGCACAATCTAAATCAACAAAACGAGGGGATTTAGGTGCAAAAATTAGCCCCCCATAAACGGCACCACTTTCATAAGCGGCAATGGCATCTTGGCTACGGGTTAAGCCACAAACTTTGTTTTCACCTAAAATTACGCTTCGACAAGCGCGCTCTAAATCACGCTCAGCCATCAGTGAACTACCGATTAAAAAGCCATTACACAACGGGGCCAAGCGTTTTACATCTTGGTGTGTGTAAATACCTGATTCTGAAATAACCACTTTGTTATCAGGAATAAGCTTTCTTAGTGCCTCAGTGGTAGCTAAGTTTGTGCTCAAATCACGTAAATCACGGTTATTAATACCAATAATTTGCGCATTGAGTGCCAGAGCTCGATGTACTTCAGCTTCGTTACTCACTTCGGTGAGGATTGCCATGTTTAGGCTTTTTGCAACTTTTTCAAGCGATTGATATTGCGTATCATCGAGTACTGACAACATTAATAAAATAGCATCGCCGCCATAAATACGGGCCAAATAAATTTGGTATTCATCAATAAAGAAATCTTTACAGATCAATGGTTGCTCTACTTGACTGCGCACAAATTCGAGATAATCAAAACTACCCTGAAAATATTTTTCATCGGTTAACACACTGATGCAGCTAGCGTAGTTTTTATAAACACGGGTGATCTCGGCTAAATCAAACGGCTCTCGAATAAGGCCTTTTGACGGCGAGGCCTTTTTGCATTCCAAAATAAACTGAGTGCCAGGCGCTGCAAGGGCTTTATAAAAATCACGATTTGTGGGTATTGCTTGATGCTTAAAGCTCTCAAGAGGGCGCTTGGATTTGCGTTCAATGAGCTCTATTTTTTTATCTGCAACTATTTTGTCTAATACATTAGCCATTACTTACCTCGGAGTTTGCGTATTCTTTATTACTGCTTATGACAATGGCATTTAAGGTATTCAATGCACGGCCGCTTTGTAAAACCTCTTTAACTTGCATCGCGGCACTTTTAAAATCGTCGGCTTTATTGGTTAAATAAAGCAACGCAGCAACGTTAACAATAATGGCCGCATTGTGCGCGTCGGTGCCGTTACCAGCTAAAATAGCCATGCTAGCCTTGGCGTTATATTCTGGCCCTTCACCGGCAAGTTGTTCAAGTGAATAGTTTGCAAGACCAAAATCAGCAGGGGTAAGTGTATACTGGCTGATTTTTCCGTTGTTAAGCTCTGCGACGGTCGTTTCACCGTGCAAGGCTATTTCATCGGTGCCCGAGCCATGAACGACCATTGCGCGCGGTGTACCTAACGTTTTTAAGGTGTGTGCCATCGCTAAGCATAAACTTTCATCATATACCCCCAATAATTGCACATCCGGTGCTGCTGGATTTGCCAATGGCCCTAAAATATTAAAAATAGTACGGGTTTTTAAGGTCGTTCGCACACCCATAGCATGGCGTACGCCGCTGTGATAATGCGGAGCAAACAAAAACGTAAAGCCGGTTTGCTCTAAACACTGCGCCGCGTGTGCTGGGTTCATGTCTATATTGATGCCCAATGCTTTGAGTAAATCAGCGGAGCCGGAGTTACTCGAAACACTGCGATTACCGTGTTTGACCATATTTATACCGCAAGCTGCAGCAACGATGGCGGCGGTGGTGCTAATATTAATAGTGTTTGAGCCATCGCCGCCAGTGCCACAACTATCGACAAGGTTTGTTAAGTGAGTAATAAAAGGTATCGCATTAGCACGCATCGATGCGGCTGCTCCTGCGATTTCGTCGCTTACTTCACCTTTTATTTTCAGTGCCACTAAGATGGCTGCCAGTTCGATGTCATTTACTTTGCCTTGCATAATGGCATCAAATAACTGTTGGCTTTGACTAAAGCTTAATGATGTTTGCGTTAATAACACATCAATCATTGAGCCAATGCTCGCCTTACTGGCTGATTGTTGGTTTACTGACATACTATCCTCTACTGCTGTGCACTGGCTAAAAATTGCATACTTTGTTGAAGTAGCGCGGCGCCATTGGGCGTCAAAATAGACTCAGGATGAAATTGATAGCCAAGGGCTTTATCGTCACGATGATAAATTGCCATCGGTATTGACTCATAGTGGGCTATCACTGCAACACTGTCGGGTACTTTCGTGGCCATCAGTGAATGATAACGTGCCACAGGCATACGTTCACCCATACCTGCAAATACTGGGTGCTCACCAAGCTCAATGATTGATGATTTACCATGTACGGTTTCTCCAGCATGGCCAATAATACCGCCATAACTTTGTGTTAGTGCTTGTTGGCCAAGGCAAATCCCCAACATTGGAAAACGGCCTTTGCATAGTTCAATCAATGCCATTAAGCAGCCCGCCGCAGTGGGGGTGCCTGGGCCCGGCGACAGTACTAAAATCACTGGTTTCGTTTCCGCACACATTTTGTCATAAATCACCTGCGCGTCTATGTTGTTACGATATACCACTAAATCGCTGCCTAACATAGAAAGTTCATCGACTAAGTTATAACTAAATGAATCAAAATTATCTAAAAAGTAGATTTTTAAGTCCGTTAAGTTGTTGATGTTTTGACTCATTTTAGTGTCCTTGGTACGTCGATTGAATGGCTGTAATAACCGCTTGTGCTTTAGCACGAGTCTCATTGGCTTCAGATTGAGGGTCTGAGTCAAACACAACTCCGGCACCGGCTTGTACATACGCGGTATTATTTTTAACAAAGGCCGAGCGAATAACAATGCAACTGTCCATGGCGCCGTCACCGGTTAAATAACCTACCGCACCACCGTAACTACCACGGCGCTTACCTTCAGTTTGCCTTACCAACTCTGCCGCGCTGACTTTAGGCGCACCAACTAAAGTGCCCATGTTCATACAGGCTTGGTAAGCGTGTAGGGCATCCAGCTGAGGTTTTAATGTGCCAACAACGCGTGACACTAAATGCATTACTTGCGAATAACGGTCGACCTTTAACAGCTCTTTTGCGTGGCGAGTTCCCGGGACACTGATACGAGCTACGTCATTTCGTGCTAAATCAACCAACATTAAATGCTCAGCACGCTCTTTTTGGTCGTTGCGCAGTTCCAGTTCAATACGACTGTCTAAATCTGGATTAATTTGGCCATTAGCAAACTTTCCTCGTGGGCGAGTTCCTGCAATTGGATATACTTCAACTTGTTGTGATGTAGCACAAAACTTTAAAGCTGACTCAGGAGAGGCACCAAATAACGCAAATTCACTGTCGCGCATATAAAACATGTACGGGCTTGGATTTTGTTTTTTTAGTTGGCTGTAGGCATGTAGTGGGTTGGCGCAATCTAACGAGAAGGTACGCGATGGCACAACTTGAAAAATATCGCCATCGACAATGTGTTTTTTCAAACTATTGACCTGTTGGCAATAGAGCTCGTCACTAATATCAACACTGACGTCACTGCTGCCAGCACTTTGCTGCGCACTATAGCTATCGGCTTGGTCGCATAAGGTATTTAAACGTTCGAGCTTTTTACCCACTTCAAAACAGTTTGCATGCACATCAGGGCCATTAAAAACGTTACCAATCAGCTCAGTGGTTTTAGCTTGGTGATCAATTACCACTAAGGTTTCAGCTAAATAAAATACGTAATCAGGACAGCTATTTTCTCCATCTGGTACATCACTCAGTTGTTCAAAGTTGGCTACCATGTCGTAAGCAAACACACCGCCTAAAAATAACGAAAATGGATTGTTTGTGGTGCTGCTGATACTATTTATACAACAGCGCAAGGCACTAAAAGCATTATCGGCAATCAGCTTTGAGGCTTCATCAATATTATGATCGATAGCTTGATATTCGATGCTGAGAGTTTGCTTGTTTAATTGAGTATGGCAGTTTTCTAATTTAGTTTGTAAATAAGGCAGTAATTGCTGACCATTATTAGATTGCGCCGTTACTGTGACTGTTTTACCTGTGCAGATTATTTTTAGTGCACAATCTACCAAAATTAAACTTTTGACACTGTCTTTAGAATCAATTTCTGCTGACTCTAAGAGTAATGAATTATCTTTATCAAGCAATCCATATAGTGCCAATGGGCTATGTATATATTCTCGCACTTCGGTGATGCTAGTAACTTCACCTGGCGTTGTTGTTATATGACTAAAAATCAAACCTCATTCCCTCAAAAAAATAAAACCCCGCAAGCTAAGCTATGCGGGGTTTGAATAACGATACCTATGTTTCAGATAGACCATTACCGTCCCGCTATACCAGGCGCCACCACCAATGATGTGTAAAAGTTGCTACGTTATTCATGTTTGTTACCCTAAAATTTAAATATAAAAAAACCCGCAATAAGCGGGTTTAGAATGTGTTAGACACGACAATTCGTCACCCGATAATTTACGAGTGCCACCACCAGATAGTGTTTTGGATTGAATTTATCATTGTTGTAATTCTATTTGTGTCTCAAGTGACTACAGTAAACCGTATCAACTGCGTTAGTGTCAAGTATTTATTTAAAACAATTTATTAAAAAATTTTGTTATACTTAATAACAACTTTCGCACATTTAATATGAGCAGTCTTCTCTTTTGATAAAATACGATTTACACAGTCATACCACACATTCTGACGGGCAATTAACTGTTGAGCAATTATTATTGCGTGCAGTTGAAAAAAATATAGATGTGTTTGCGATCACTGATCACGACACCACTGCTGCGGTTAAACTTGCACAAGCATATATAGAAAGCGAATCTCTACCATTAACCTTGATATCAGGGGTTGAAATTTCCACTAAGTGGGAAAGTTTTGAGATCCACATCGTGGCATTAAACGTAGATATTGACGAGTCAACATTGACCAGCTTATTGACTATCCAACAGCAAAAACGTGCTGATAGAGCTGTCGAGATCGGTCGTCGTTTAGAGAAAAATGGCTTTGATGGCATTTATCAACAAGCGCAAGAGCTTGCCGCAGATGCACAAATTACCCGTGCACATTATGCAAGAGCACTTATTGCTCGTGGCGTTGCAACCACAATTCCTGGGGTGTTTAAAAAATACCTTGGCCGCGCTAAAACGGGTTATGTACCAAGCGATTGGTGTGATATGCAAACCGCCATTGCCGCCATTCATGCCGCAGGTGGCGTTGCTGTGATTGCCCACCCTGGGCGTTATCAAATGTCAAATAAATGGCTGCGCAAATTATTGAGTCAGTTTAAAGATGCCGGTGGCGATGCAATGGAAGTTGCACAACCACAACAAGCACCGACTGAGCGACAGTTTTTAGGCGAATTGAGCCGTGAATACGATTTACTGTGTTCGCAAGGATCTGATTTTCATTTTCCTACTAGTTGGCTAGAATTAGGAAAAAACTTATATTTGCCAAAAGATTGCCAAGGCGTTTGGCAAACTTGGGAAGGGCAAACAGGAGAACTAAATGAGTGATTTTTTTCATATTCATCCAGATAATCCACAACCACGCTTAATTAATCAAGCGGTCGACATTATCAAACAAGGTGGAGTGGTGGTATATCCAACCGATTCAGGCTATGCAATAGGCTGTAATTTAGGTAACAAACAAGCAAAAGAGCGTATTGAGCGCATCCGTGGTATTGAAAAACACCATAACTTTACCTTAGTATGTCGTGATCTATCTGAGCTTTCTACTTATGCACGAGTAGATAACCAACTATTTAGATTAATTAAAAACAATACACCCGGGCCTTATACGTTTATCTTTAAAGGCACTAAAGAAGTACCAAAACGTTTGTTAAACGACAAGAAAAAAACCATTGGTATTCGTGTAATAGAACATCCAATTACCTGCGCATTGCTAGCCGAGTTAGGTGAGCCATTGATGTCGTGTTCATTAATTTTACCCGGTGAGCAGTTTACTGAGTCTGATCCGGACGAGATACGTGATCGCATAGGTAATCAAGTTGATTTAATTATTCATGGCGGCTATTTAGCTGAGCAAGCAACCACAGTAATCGACCTGTCAGAAGATACAGTTGAGGTGCTGCGTGTAGGCTGTGGCGATACAGCTCCATTTGAATAACTACGCCGATAAACCATGAACGAACTACATACTCATGATGTAGCTCAAATACGAGAGCCGGCGCAACAAAAGTTGCCGCTGGCTTTTTTGCATGGCAAAGAAGTAATGAATACCCCGGAAGATTTGTATATTCCGCCAGACGCTCTAGAAGTAATTTTAGAAACCTTTGAAGGGCCACTTGATTTATTACTATATTTAATAAAAAAACATAAGTTAGATATTCTGGAATTGTCGATTTTTAGCATTACTGAACAATACGTCCGTTATGTTGAAATGATGACCGAGTTTCAATTGGAGCTTGCTGGTGAATATTTGGTAATGGCGGCATTACTTGCACAAATAAAATCACGACTATTACTGCCAAAACATGAAGAGCTTGAGGAAGAAGAAGATCCACGGGCTGAATTAATTCGTCGTTTACAAGAGTATGAACAATTTAAGCTAGCTGCGCAGAACCTTGATGATATTCCACGTGTTGGCCGTGATATTTTTATTGCCCACGCATTAGTGCCTGAGCAGAGCGAGCATGCTCAATTGTTACCGGATGTTGATTTAAAAGATTTACTATTTGCGCTCAGTGATGTGATGGCGCGAGCTAAAACTTTTGAGCATCATCAAATAACCGCTGAAGCTTTATCAACTCGCGAAAGAATGAGTTTAATTTTGCAAAAGTTATCGACAGCCGGCACGCAACTTCCTTTCACTGACTTATTCACTTTTGACGAAGGCCGCAGTGGTGTAGTGGTTAGCTTTATTGCTATGCTAGAGCTCATCAAAGAAAACCTTATCACTTGCTTGCAAGTCGATCCTACAACACAAATTTATATCGGTTTGATTGAAAATAATTAAACAATTAT